>JAIBBQ010000146.1 GCA_019694595.1 Myxococcaceae bacterium | reverse complement strand
GGGGGCGTGGCGGTGTTCCCCTGGCTCGGCAGCCGTCGGGAGGCGGCTCAGTGCGCCCAGGCGGCGCAGGTCGCCGCGGTGCTGCAGGGCCCCGAGCTGCTCGGTGCGGTGGAGCGCAAGCTCGCCGCGGAGCTCGGCGCGGCGGAGCCCGGCCCGGTGCGGGAGCTGCGGGCGAGCGTCGGCGGGTTCGTCTCGCGGTGGGCGGCGGTGCGCGCCTCCGCGTGCTTCGGCGCCACGCCACAGGCCCGCGCCACCGAGGCGGCGCGCGTCGCGTGTCTGGGCCGCAAGCTCGACCAGGTGACGGCGCTGCTCACCTTGCTCAAGGACACCAGCCGCCCCATCGCGGGCTCGGCGGTGAAGGCGCTGGGCGGCGTGTCCAGCCTCGAGGACTGCACGCTCGACGCCGCCGCGCTCCCGGCGGTGGAGGCGCCGGTCGACCCGGCGCTCACCCGCGCGCTCGACGCGCTCACCGCGACCTTCGAGCTGGGCGACTACGCCGAGGCCCAGCGGCTGGGGCACGCGCTGGAGCCGCTGGCGCGGGCGCAGCCGTCGAAGCGGTTCCTCGCGGAGTCGCTCGTTCCCATCGCGCGCAGCCGCAACGCCATGGGCGACAACGAGGCGGCGCGGGCGCTGATGTTCGAGGCCTTCGAGGTGTCGGAGGCCGACGGGCTCAAGGCCAATGCAGCGCTGGCGCTGCTGTACGTCGGGGCGATCACCGGCCTCGATCTGCACCGCCCCGAGGAAGGGCTGGCGCTGATCCGCGTGACCGAGGTGAACGCCCGGCGCGATCGGCTGGGCGAGGAGCTGTCCGCGCGGCTCGCAGAGATCCGCGGGCGGGTGCTCGGGGGGGCAGGGCGCTTCGAGGAAGGCGCGGCCGCGCTGACCGACGCGCTCGCGCGCTACCGGGCGCTCCCCACGGCGCCGGCGTTCGCGCTCGCCAAGACGATGTCCGAGCTCGCCAGCGCGCAGCACGAGGCGGGGCGACGCGCGGCTTCGCTGGAGCTCTTCTCGGAGTCGATCGCCCGGCTCACCGAGCTCGGCGGCAGCCGCCACCCGCAGGTCGCGGTGGCGCAGACCAACCAGGCCAACGTGCTGGCGTCGCTGGGGCGCGATCGGGAGGCGCTGGAGAGCTACCAGAAGGCGCTGACCACCCAGCGCGAGCGGCTGGGCGACAAGGCCTGCAACACGCTCGACACCCGCGCCTCGCTGTCGCTGGTGCAGGCGAGGCTCGTCGACCCGGTGGCCGCGCTCCAGGAAGCCCGGGACGCGGTCGCCGCCGAGGAGAACGCGCAGTGTCCGTCGGCGTACTTCGAGAGCGCGCTGTGGCACCTCGCGGAGGTCGCGCGGCTGGCCGGACAGAGCGACCTGTCCGCGGCCACCGCGCAGCGGCTGCTGGAGCGGATCACCGCCGACCCCTCGCTGGGGGCCTTCGAGTTCGACCCCGAGCTGCAGCTGGCTCGCGTGGAGTCGGCGCGCGGCCACCACACGGAGGCGCTGCGACTGGCGGCGCGCCAGTGCGAGGCCACCGCGGCCCACGTCCCTCGCGGCCACCCGGCGCGCATCGAGTGCGAGCTGGCGCGGGTCCGGCTGCGCACCGCGGCCTCCGATCCCTCGCTGGCGACGGATCCACTGCTGGATGCACTCGCCGGAGACGACCGCGAGCTCTGCCCCGAGGACGTCGCGCTCCGCGCCTCGCTCCGCACGGCGCGCCAGAAGACGCCGTGATTCCATCGGTTTGAGCAGAACCACTGCCCGGGGTGCGCCGTCCAGCGGCCGGGGCCTGTCAGGGGGCTCGTGAGGGGACATTTCGTCTCCGACGTACGAGCTCGAGGCAAGACATGTTCGGCAAGCGATGGGCAGTGATGGCGGCGGCGGTGGCGTTCTGTGCGTGCGGGGTGGACGAGGCGGCGCTGGGCGGCGGCGACGACGCGGAGGCGCTCGACACCGGCAACTCGGCGCTCTCGGCCTGCGCGGGGACGTACGAGCGGGTGTGCGCCGTCGATGGCACCAACCACACCAACGCCTGCTACGCGGGCGGCGAGGCGAAGGTGCTGCACCGCGGGTACTGCACGGCCGCCGAGCGCGCGGCCTGTGCGTCGAGCCAGTGCCCGGCCCGCACCCACTGCGAGATCCGCGGGCTCAACGGCGGCATCGCGGGCGTCTGCATCCAGGATCCGGTGACGCCGACCTGTGCGAGCACCACCTGCGCCTCGGGGTACCACTGCGAGATGAAGGGCCTCAACGGCGGCGCGGCGCCGGTCTGCATCCGCAACGCGGTGACGCCGAGCTGCGCGACCACCACCTGCGCGGCGGGCTCGCACTGCGAGATGAAGGGCCTCAACGGCGGCGCGGCGCCGGTCTGCATCCAGGACGCGGTGGCGCAGAGCTGCGCCAGCACCACCTGCGCGGTGGGCTCCCACTGCGAGATGAAGGGCATCAACGGCGGCGCGGTGCCGGTCTGCATCCAGGACGCGGTGGCGCAGAACTGCGCGAGCATCACCTGCGGGCCGGGCTCGCACTGCGAGATGAAGGGCCTCAACGGCGGCGCGGTGCCGGTCTGCATCCAGGACGTGGCGGCGCAGAGCTGCGCCAGCACCACCTGCGCGGTGGGCTCGCACTGCGAGATGAAGGGCATCAACGGCGGCGCGGTCCCGGTCTGCATCCGGGACTGACGCGCGGCGCCCCGCGCCTGTTGTCAGGGCGCCGGAATCCGGGTGGATTGCGGTGATGCTCTCCTCGCTCACCGCGATCACCTTCCTGGCCGGCGCGCTCCCCGTGCTTCAGCCCACGGCCACTGGCTTCCGCTTCGAGGACGGAGCCGGGGAGCACCGCCTCACCATCGTCCGCACCGCGAAGCACCGCGCCGCGAACCTGCAGGTGACCCACGAGGTGAAGGCCCCCAAGGGCACGTGGACCCGGGTCTTCCAGGCGAACGACTTCGTCCCGACCTGCGAGTTCGACCTCACGCTCGAGCTGGTGAAGGACAGCGTGCAGCTCAGCGACGCCGACGGCGACGGCGAGGTGGAGCTCTCCTTCGCCTACGTGCTCGGCTGCCGCAGCGACGTCTCGCCGCTGACCCTGAAGCTGCTGCTCTACGAAGGCGCGACCAAGTACGCGCTGCGCGGCACCAACCGGGTGCTGGTCGGGCAGGACGAGCAGGGGAAGCCCCAGTTCGAAGGCGGAGATCATCAGGCGGATCCGGCCTTCAAGGCCGCCGCGCCGCTGCTCGCCTACGCCGAGACCCGGTGGAAGCTCGCGCTCGAGGCGCTCCTTTCGCCCTGACGAAATCCTGCACGTCGCCGGGCGGTCCGGGGTCCTTGCCGCATTCGAGGAATTTCCCTCGGCAGATCCGGAGTGACGGCAATGTTCACGGCGGCGATGGTGTTGTTGGGCGTGGCGGCGATGGGGCTGGTGGGGTTCCTGATGCAGCGCCACAAGGCCGGCCGGCTGGGCAACACCCCGCTGGTGTCGACCGGCGACGCGGCCCAGAAGGGCGCCTCGGTCGCGGGCGAGAAGGGCGCCATCTCGGTGCAGGGCAAGCTGGCCTGCGCCCAGCCGCTGGTGTCTCCCGTCACCAAGACCACCTGCGTCTACTTCGAGACCAAGGTCACCGCGGAATGGAAGGTCTCGGACTCGGAGAAGCGCTCGGTGCTGGTCACCGAGCGGCGCGAGGCGGCCCCGGTCGCCATCGACGACGGCTCGGGCCCGGTGCAGGTGGCGCTCAGCAACCTGTCCAACGACGACACCAAGCAGGTGTTCAAGAAGAGCAACAAGATGGGCCTGCTCAACGTGATGGACGGCCGCACGCTCAAGTTCGGCGATCAGGGCTTCACGGTGACCGCCGGCATGCCCAGCGACAAGGGTGACCGCATTCCTTCCGATGCCGAATACACCGTGGTGGAGACCGTGCTGCCGGTGCTCCACACCGCGTACGTGGCCGGCAAGGCCGACGGGGGGAAGATCGTCGCTCCGAGCTGGGTGTCGCTGATGATCTCGGGCAAGTCGCGCGACGAGCTGCTGGCCGCCACCGCGTCGATGATGAAGCGGACCAAGCTGGTGAGCCTGATCGCCGCGCCCGCCGGAGCGGTGCTGGCGATCATCGCCCTGGTCACCGGCCACGGGCCCGGCGCCAAGCCGGCCGCGCCTGCCGCGACCGCCAAGTCGACGCTGGTCGCGCCGCTGAAGGCCGACGCGCCCGCGCCGGTGAAGAACGTCGCTGCGGCGCCGCACTGACGTGGGGCGTCGAGCGAGGTGGCGCGTGCAGGGGCTGACGCGCCACATCTCGCTACAGTGTGGGAGCGAGCATGGGGTCGACGTGGGAGTTGTAGTCAGACGAGCGCCTGCGTAAACTGCAGCCAGTCTCGTTCGACTCGCCTCGGCGGGCCCGACTTCGCGGGTCCGCTCTTCACCGTCGGCCCGCGCACACCATGCCCACACTCCGCTCTCTCCTTCGCGCCGCGACCGTGCTCTGCACGTGCGTGGTTGGTGGCCTCCTGAGCTGCGCGCCTTCTGCGCTCCCGGAAGGGTCCCAGCACACGGTCGAGTCCAAGAGTCCGTTGTTCACCAACGGCGGCTTCGAGGCGGGCAACCTCTCGAGCTGGACCAAGTCGACGTTCCTCAACAACACCGGCTTGTTGGTGGTGCCGCCCACGACGGTGGCTGACCTGCAGCTCACCAACGGCGGCACCGACTTCACCAGCGCGGTGACCGGCGCGACGCCGGAGTCGGTTCCGCTCGCGGGGCTCACGGCGGGCACCGGCGTGCCGGCGTACCCGCGCTTCGGCAGCTACTCCGCGGTGATCAACGAGTACGCGTCGACCATTCCGTCGGGGCAGACGTTCCACCAGGGCGCCAACAACAACGTCAACTCCATCAAGCAGTCGATGGCCACCACGCAGGCCGACCTCGACCCCGCGGACAACAAGCTCCACGTCCGCTTCGTGCTGACCCCCGAGCTGCAGGCCGCCGGTCACGCGTCGGATCAGCAGCCGTACTTCTTCGTGGTGGTCCGCAACACGACGAAGAACACGGTGCTCTACACGAACTTCAACTTCGCCAATCAGGCCGGCGTGCCGTGGAGCTCGCAGGGCACGGGCGCCAACGCGCTCCTCTTCACGCCGTGGCAGCTGTTCGACCTCGTCCCCGACGACGCGTCCTTCACGCTGGGCGACACCATCGAAGTCGAGGTCTTCGCCGCGGGGTGCCAGCCGGGCGGCCATTCCGGCTCGGCCTACGTCGACGGCTTCGGCGCCTCGCTCCCCGGCCTCTTCATCACCAAGACCGCGCCGGCGCAGATCAACATCGACACCGATCTGACGTACACGTTCCGCGTCGAGAACAACACCACCGGCGTGGTGCCCAACGTGGTGGCGGACGAGGTGCTCCCGCCCAATACGACGTTCGTCTCCTACTCCGCGCCGGGCGCGACCTGCACCGTGCCCACGGTGGGCCAGCCGGGCACCGTGACCTGCAATTACGGGTGGATGAACCCCAGCGCGAGCAACACCTTCACGGTGACCGTGCACGCGTACACGCCGGCCACCCAGGGCACCACCACCGGCTCGACCGCGGCGCGCATCGACGACACCGCCCAGGCGTGGACGGCCAACGCGTGGGGCGGCTACTCGGCCTACGTCACCTCGGGCGCCCAGGCGACCCAGCAGGCGTTCATCCAGACCAACACCGCCACGCGCCTGAACTTCATCGCCAACCTGCCGGGCGCCCCGGGCACCGGCGTCACCTACAAGGTGGTGAACCCGCCCGCGGTGCGCGCGACCGCCACCGGCGGCGGCAACTCCACGCTCACCTTGAGCACCGCGACCTGGGTCTCGAACCAGTGGCTCGGGTGGAACGTGATGATCCTGTCCGGCACCGGGGCCGGGCAGGTGCGCACCATCACCCAGAACACCGCCACCCAGCTCACGGTGGACAACAACTGGGGCACCAACCCCAACAACACCTCGGTCTTCGCCATCAACCGGCCGGTGTCGAACATCGTCAACGGCAACTACGGCGTGCAGGGGCCCACCATCAGCCGCCTGCTCGGGCCCAAGCGGGAAACGGCGATCACCACCGGCGCGGTCTTCGCCGACCTCCAGGTGTCGATGACCGGCCCGGGCCCCGCGGTCGCCTGGGGCAGCACGCCCCGGTACACCATCACCGTCACCAACGCCGGGCCTTCGAACGCCACCAACGCCACCGTGACCTACGCGCTGCCGGCGCAGGTGTCGGCGGTGGCGTGGACCTGCAGCGGCACGGGCGGCGCGACCTGCCCGGCGAACGGCTCGGGGGCCATCAACGCCCTGGTCACCGTTCCGGTGGGCGGCACGGTCACCTTCCTGGTGGACACCACCATCATCGCGGGCTCCGGCGCGGGCAGCGTGACCCACCTCGCGCAGGTGGCGACCCCGGCCGGCGTGACCGACCCGGTGGCGATCAACAACTCGAGCTCGGTGACCACCAGCATCACCAGCACCCTGCGCGCGCTCACCGCGAACAAGGACCCGGCCAGCACCGGCACCGGGACCGTGAGCTCGACGCCCACCGGCATCAGCTGCGGCGTGGGCTGCACCACCCAGACCGTGAACTTCGCCGACAACCAGTCGGTCACCCTCACCGCCATCGCCTCGCCCAACAACCGCTTCGCGGGCTGGAGCGGCGCCTGCAGCGGCACGAGCCCGTCGTGCACCCTGACGATGGACGCGGCGAAGACCGCGACCGCCACCTTCACCTCCTGCGGCAACGGGGTGTTGGACGCCACCGAGGGCTGCGACGACGGCAACGTCACTGCGGGTGACGGCTGCAACGCGAGCTGCCGCGTGGAGAACACCTTCACCTGCAACGTCACCGCGCCCGGTCTCACCGGCAACGCGTCGTGCGCCAGCGGCCAGTGCGACACGCTGGGCAACGCGGCCCCCGGCCGGTGCGAGGCCCTCAACACCTGCGGCAACGGCCTGCGCGAGGCGAGCGAGGGCTGCGACGACGGCAACGTCACCGCGGGCGACGGCTGCAGTGCGACCTGCCTGGTGGAGAACACCTTCACCTGCAACGCCAGCGCGCCCGGCTTCACCGGCAACGCGTCGTGCGCCAGCGGCGTGTGCGACGCGGTGGGCAACACCGCGCCCGGCAAGTGCGAGGCGGCGAACACCTGCGGCAACGGCACCCGCGAGGCGGGCGAAGGCTGCGACGACGGCAACACCACCGCGGGCGACGGCTGCAACGCCACCTGCCGCGTGGAGAACAGCTTCGCCTGCAACGCCAGCGCGCCGGGCCTGACCGGCGGCGCGTCCTGCGTGAGCACCGTCTGCGACACCGTGGGCAACGCAGCCCCGGGCCGGTGCGAGGCGGCGAACACCTGCGGCAACGGCACCCGCGAGGCGGGCGAAGGCTGCGACGACGGCAACACCACCAGCAGCGACGGCTGCAGTGCGACCTGCCTCATCGAGACCGGCACCAACTGCAACGCGTCGGCGCCGGGCCTGACCGGCAACGCGTCGTGCGTGAGCGGCCTGTGCGACACCGTGGGCAACCCCGCGCCCGGCCGCTGCGAGGCGAGCAACGCCTGCGGCAACGGCGTGCGCGAGGCCGGTGAAGGGTGCGACGACGGCAACGGGAACAACGGCGACGGCTGCAGCACGGGCTGCCTGGTGGAGAACACCTTCGCCTGCAACGCGACCGCGCCCGGGTTCACCGGCAGCTCGTCGTGCGCCAGCGGCGTGTGCGACGCCGTGGGCAACGCGGCGCCGGGCCGGTGCGAGCCGGCCAACACCTGCGGCAACGGCGTGCGCGAGGCGGGCGAGGGCTGCGACGACGGCAACATCGCCAACGGCGACGGCTGCACCTCGGCCTGCCGCGTTGAGAACACCTTCGCCTGCAACGCCAGCGCCCCCGGGCTCACCGGCGGCGCCTCGTGCGCCAGCGCGGTGTGCGACATCCTCGGCAACGCGGCACCGGGCCGGTGCGAGGCGGCGAACGCCTGCGGCAACGGCGCCCGGGAAGCGGGCGAGGGCTGCGACGACGGCAACACCACGAGCGGCGACGGCTGCAGCGCGGCGTGTCTGGTGGAGGTCGGCGGTGCCTGCAACGGCTCGGCGCCGGGGCTCGTGGGCAACGCCTCGTGCACCAGCGGCGTCTGCGACACGCTGGGCAACGCCGCGCCGGGCCGCTGCGAGGCAGCCAGCGCGTGCGGCAACGGCGTGCTGGATCTCACCGAGGGCTGCGACGACGGCAACCTGACTTCGGGCGACGGCTGCAGCGCGACCTGCCGGGTGGAGAACGGCAACGCGTGCAACGCCACCGCGCCCGGGCTCGTGGGCAACAACTCGTGCGTCAGCGGCGTCTGCGACACGGTGGGCAACACGGCGCCCGGGCAGTGCGAACCGGCGAACTTCTGCGGCAACGGCGTGCGCGAGGCGGGTGAAGGCTGCGACGACGGCAACGTCACCGCGGGCGACGGCTGCAGCGCCACCTGCCTCATCGAGAACGCGGGCACCTGCAACGCCAGCGCCCCCGGCCTCACGGGCAACGCGTCGTGCTCGAGCGGCATCTGCGACACCAGCGGCAACGCGGCGCCCGGCAAGTGCGAGGCGGCCAACGCGTGCGGCAACGGGGTGCGCGAAGCGGGTGAAGGGTGCGACGACGGCAACCTGACGGCGGGCGACGGCTGCAGCGCGGCCTGCCTCATCGAGGACACGGGAACGTGCAACGCCAGCGCCCCGGGCCTCACCGGCGGCGCGTCGTGCGCGAGCGGCGTCTGCGACACCACTGGCAACGCGGCGCCCGGCAAGTGCGAGGCGGCAAACGCCTGTGGCAACGGCGCGCTGGAGTCGGGCGAAGGGTGCGACGACGGCAACCTGACTGCGGGCGACGGCTGCAGCGCGACCTGCCTGGTGGAGCTCGGCGGCACCTGCAACGCGTCCGGCGGGCTCACCGGCGGAGCGTCCTGCGCGACGGGGGTCTGCGATGCCACCGGCAACGCGCCCCCGGGCAAGTGCGAGGCGGCCAACGTGTGCGGCAACGGCACCCGCGAGACGGGCGAAGGGTGCGACGACGGCAACACCGCCGCCAACGACGGCTGCTCGGCCACCTGCCTGGTCGAGAACGGTGGCGCCTGCACCGCCACCGGGCCTGGCCCCACGGGCAACGCGTCGTGCGCGAGCGGCGTCTGCGACACCACCGGAGGCGCGCCTGGCGTGTGCGAGGCGGCCAACACCTGCGGCAACGGCAAGCTGGAGACGGGCGAGGGCTGCGACGACGGCAACGCGACCCCCAACGACGGCTGCAGCGCGGCCTGCCTGGTGGAGAACGGTGGCGCCTGCAACGCGAGCGCGAGCGGCTCCACGGGCAACGCGTCGTGCGTCAGCGGCGTCTGTGACACGGCTGGCGGTGCGCCCGGCATCTGCAAGGCGAGCAACATCTGCGGCAACGGCGTGAAGGAAGCCGGAGAAGGCTGCGACGACAGCAACACCACGGCGGGCGACGGCTGCAGCGCGACCTGTCTGGTGGAGACCGGCGGCACCTGCAACGCGAGCGGCCCCGGGTCGACCGGCAACGCGTCGTGCGCCAGCGGCATCTGCGACACCGTGGGCAACCCGGCGCCGGGCAAGTGCGAGGCGGCGGGCGTCTGCGGCAACGGGGTGAAGGAGACGGGCGAAGGCTGCGACGACGGCAACACGGCCGCCAACGACGGCTGCTCGGCCACCTGTCTGGTGGAGAACGGCAGCGCCTGCAGCGCGGTGCAGCCGGGCGCCACGGGCAACGCGTCGTGCGCGAGCGGGGTGTGCGACGCCGTGGGCAACCCGGCGCCGGGCAAGTGCGAGCCGGCGAACACCTGCGGCAACGGGGTGCGCGAGGCGAGCGAGGGCTGTGACGACGGCAACCTGACCGCGGGCGACGGCTGCAGCGCGACCTGCCTCATCGACAACGGGAACAGCTGCAACGGCGCCATGCCCGGCCTCACCGGGAACGCGTCGTGCTCGAGCGGCCTGTGCGACCCGAACGAAGGCGGCACCGGCAAGTGCAAGGCCGCCAACACCTGCGGCAACGGCGTGCGCGAGTCGGGTGAAGGCTGCGACGACAGCAACACGGTGGCGGGCGACGGCTGCAACCCGAGCTGCCTGCTGGAGAACGGCAAGACGTGCAACGCGGCCACCCCTGGCGCGACCGGCAACGCGTCGTGCGAGAGCGGGGTGTGCGACACCACCGCCGGCGGCGCGGGCAGCTGCAAGGCGGCCAACGTGTGCGGCAACGGCAAGCTGGAGGCCGGCGAAGGCTGCGACGACGGCAACACCGCGGGCGGCGACGGCTGCAACCCGATGTGCAAGCTGGAGAACGGCAAGGCGTGCAACGCCATGGCGCCGGGGTCGACCGGCAACGCGTCGTGCGCCAGCAGCATCTGCGACACCACGGGCAACGCGGCGCCCGGCAAGTGCGAGGCGGCCAACTCCTGCGGCAACGGGGTGCGCGAGGCGAGCGAAGGCTGCGACGACGGCAACGTGGCGGCAGGTGACGGCTGCGCGGCGGGCTGCCTCATCGAGACCGGCAAGGCGTGCAACGCCACGAGCCCGGGCTTCACCGGCAACATGTCGTGCGTCACCGGGGTGTGCGACACCAGCAAGGGCGCGCCGGGCACCTGCAGCATGGGCGTCGGCGCGATGGACACCGACGGCGACGGGGTGGACGACGCCGTCGACCTCGACGACGACAACGACGGCATTCCCGACACCGCGGAAGGCGGCCCGGACACCGACACCGACGGCGACGGCGTGCCTGATCGACTCGACCTCGATTCCGACAACGACGGCATCCTCGACGCGGTGGAAGCGGGTCACGCCCAGGCGGTGAGCGCCAAGGGCACCATCGCCTGCGGCGGCGGCTTCGGCGCCAACGGCCTGTGCGACGCGGTGGAGACGCAGGCCGACTCCGGCACCATCAAGTACACGGTTGCCGACACCGACAAGGACGGGGTGGCCGACTTCCGCGACCTCGACAGCGACGGCGACGGGCTGCTGGACATCGCCGAAGGCAACTCGGTGTGCGCCGATGCGGACGCCGACGGCCTGTGCGACGGCGCCGACGCCGACCACGACGGCGTGGTGGGCGCGGGCGACGAGCTCTCGGGCTTCGGCGTGGACAAGGTGACGTCGCCTCCGGACACCGACGGCGATGGGGTGGCGGACTTCCGTGACCTCGACTCGGACAACGACGGCATCCCGGACCTCATCGAAGGCGGCACGGCGTGCGCCGACGCCGACCAGAACGCGCTGTGCGACGGAGCGGACGCCGATCAGGACGGCATCGCCGACGGCATCGACGGTCAGAAGACCAAGCGCGGCACCAGCAACCGCCCGGCGGCGCTGGACACCGACGGCGACGGGGTGCCCGACTTCCGCGACCTGGACAGCGACGACGACGCGCTGTCGGACCTCTCGGAAGGCAAGTCGGCGTGCGCCGACGACGACGGCAACGGCGTCTGCGATGGCGCGGACAGCGACGGCGATGGTCTGCGTGACGGTGCCGACGGCGCCCGGACCAACTTCGGGAGCGGGTCGGCGACCGCTCCGGGCGTTCCCGACACCGACGGCGACGGGCTGCCGGACTACCGCGACCTCGACTCCGACGGCGACGGGACCTTCGACATCGTGAAGTCGGGCCACCCGCGGCTCGACGCCGACGGCGACGGCAAGGTCGACGACCCGAACGACGCCGACCACGACGGCATCCGCGACGCGGTCGACGCTGCGCCGGACACCTTCGGCGGCCTCCCGCCGCCTCCGGCGGTGAAGGTGATGGGCGGTGGCTGCGGCTGCGGTGCGTCGGAGACCTCGGCGCCCTGGCTGTGGCTGTCGCTGGCCGCGCTGGCCCGGCTCGCCCTGGGTCGGAGGCGGCTTCGGCGGAGCTCGGCCCTGAAGCCTGCAGGTCTGGCGCTCGCGGTGGCGCTGGTGGCCGCGCAGGCCCCGGCGCAGACCAGCACCGCGCTCGACGTGCAGTTCCTCAAGCCGGGTCCGGGGCGCCTCGACATCTTCGACGTGCTCTCGCCGCGCACCTGCGGCCCGGGGTGCGTCAACGTCGGCATGTGGCTGCAGTACACGCTCAACCCTCTGGTGATCGTCGACGCGACCAACAACCAGCGCATCGGCAGGCTGGTGGACAACCAGCTCACCGCCGACCTCCTCGGCCAGTGGGACATCACCGATCGCCTCGCGGTGGGCCTGCACCTGCCGGTCTACGTGGAGCACGGCGGAGCCACCGACCTCACCAACTCGAGCTACGTGGGCGAAGGGTGGTCCTTCGGCCCCGGTGACCTGCGCCTGATTCCCCGGGTGCGCATCTGGTCGTTCGAGTCCGGGGTGCACCTCGGCCTCGCGGTCCCCGTCGTGTTGCCGACCGGCCGGCGCGATTCCTTCATGGGCGGAGGCTTCGTCGGCGTGCAGCCCAAGGCGCTGGTGGAGCTCAAGAACGGCCCGCTGCGGGTCGCCGCCAACGTGGGCATCAACGTGCGCAAGCTCGAGGTGCTCCAGAACGTGCGCGCGGGCCACGAGTTCGCCTGGTCGCTCGCGGGCGCGTACTTCGTCGAGAAGTACGCCTTGCCGTTCGCCCTGCAGGCCGGGGTGCATGGGGTGCTCGGGCTGTCGGGTGGCGGCGTCAACGGAGGCACCACGCCCACCGAGGTGGACCTGGGGTGGCAGGCGTTCCTCAAGTCCGGGTGGACGCTGGGCTTCACGCTCGGCCGCGGCATCATCTCCGGCGTCGGCGCGCCCGACCTGCGGGTGGCGATCAACGCCGCGTACACCTTCGAGCGCGAGAAGGTGCTCGACCGCGACGGCGACGGCATCATCGACAGCGCCGACGGTTGCATCGACGAGCCCGAGGACAAGGACGGCTTCGAGGACACCGACGGCTGCCCCGACCCGGACAACGACAAGGACACCATTCTCGACGTGGTCGACAAGTGCCCGCTGCAGCCGGAGACGGTGAACGGCTACCAGGACGCCGACGGCTGCCCGGACGCGATCCCCGACACCGACGGCGACGGCCTGGCCGACGACGTCGACAAGTGCCCCAAGGCCCCCGAGGACAAGGACGGCTTCGAGGACGCCGACGGCTGCCCGGACCCTGACAACGACCAGGACGGCATCCCCGACGTGAAGGACAAGTGCCCCGACTCGCCCGAGGACAAGGACGGGTTCGAGGACGACGACGGCTGCCCGGATCCGGACAACGACAAGGACGGCATCCCCGACGTGAAGGACAAGTGCCCCGACCAGCCGGAGACCATCAACGGCGTCGAGGACGAGGACGGCTGCCCGGATCAGGGCGCGACCAAGGTGAAGCTCGAGGGCAACAAGATCGTGATCCTCGACAAGGTGTACTTCGCCACCAACAAGGACGTGATCCTCGAGCGCTCGTTCAACCTGCTGACCCAGGTGGCCTCCACCCTGAAGGCCCACGGCGAGCTGAAGAAGATCCGCGTCGAAGGCCACACCGACAGCCAGGGCAACGACGCCGCCAACCTCGACCTCTCGCAGCGGCGCGCCAACAGCGTGGTGCGCTTCCTGGTCGAGCGGGGCATCGAGGCCGATCGGCTGCTGTCGGTGGGGTACGGCGAGAACAAGCCGGTGGCCGACAACAAGACCGCCGCCGGGCGCGAGATGAACCGCCGCGTCGAGTTCGTGATCGTCGACACCGGCGACGGCGCGCAGTGACGGCGAGCGCCAGCGCCCGCGGTCAGGGCGCTGGGGTCTCGAGCAGCTCGAGCCCGAAGGCCAGGCTCCGGGGCAGCTGGGTGGTGAGGGCCGAGCGGCCCAGCCCATCTGGCCCCGGGGTGCCGCGCTCGGCGGTCTCGTTGTCGAGGTCGAAGAGGTTGGCGGCGATGAGCTTCAGGCGCAGCGTGCGGCTGGCGTCGAGGCGCACGTCGTAGCCGACCTGCACGTCGACCACGCACTGGAAGTCTTCGCGCCAGCCCAGGAGCGGCCGTTCGACCCGCAGCGGCGAGCCGCGCAGCCGCGCCTGCCAGGTCGCGAGCTGCCCGTTCTCCATCGCCGACTGGTACAGCGAGAAGGGCTGCCCGTCGCGGAAGGCGACCAGCACCGAGCCCCACAAGGTGCGCCAGAAGCGGTACGCCCCGCCCAGCCGGGCCACCCAGGCGCGGTCGCCGTCGACGCTGGCGAAGGCGTTCTTCGCGGCGTTGGGGTTGGCGCCGTTCCAGTCGACGATGCCGATGTCGTTGGCCCAGGGGCCGGTGCCGGGCGGCGGCGACCCGAAGAAGCTGCTCGCGGCGAGGCTGACGTTGAAGAACCAGTCGCCGTCGTTCACCCGGGACAGCTGCGCCTGCAACGTGCCGCCGAAGGGCGTCAGTTCCCGCGGGGTGTTGGTGAGGATGTAGCGGGTCCGCGGGTCGTCGAAGAAGTAGGCGCCGTCGGTGAAGTGCCCGAAGCGCGAAGGCGGACCGTCGAGCTCGAAGCGGGGCACCCCGTCCCAGATCTTGATGATGCCCTGGAAGGACGCGCGCCAGGTGGTGGCGAAGCGGCTGCGAAAGCCGATCGCCGCGGCGCCGATCGACGCGGTCCGCAGCGCGGGGTCGACGCGGGTGTACTCGCCGCCGTAGCGCTGGACTTCCCGGCCGCTCACCAGCGCCTGGGTGGCCTGGAAGTACCCGGGGGTGAGCGCCAGCGCGAGCTGCGAGGTGAGGCCCACCGGCACCCAGCCCACGGCGAGGAAGGGCTCGAAGGCCGGCCGCAGCCGGGCGATGACGTCGGCCTTCACCGCGCCGCCCGGGAGCCCCACCGACACGCCCGAGGCCTGCGCGAGGCCGAGCGCGAGGGCGCCGTCGACGGCGAGCTCGAAGGTGCCCAGCTCGAAGACGCGCGCCCAGCCGGCGCGGTGCTCGCCCACCCAGGTGCTGGTGGGGCTGGAATGCACGCTCATCGTGCCGTACGGGGCGCCGAGCCAGGTGAGCGCATGCCGGCTGTCGCCGTCGGGCGCCCAGTCCAGCAGGCGCAGGTCGCCGCCGACGTAGAAGCCACCGCCGTTCGCCGAGACCTCGAGCCGGGTGGCGTTCATCATGCCGGCCGGCTCGAAGGGGAAGCGGCCTTCGCCGTCGACGTCGTTGAGCTCGCGGGAGAAGTCCCGGTCGTTCGCGCGGGTGACGTAGCGCTTCCAGGTGAGCCCGGCCCGCACGTGCTCTCCGACGAAGCCGGCGAGGAAGCCGCCCTGGGTCAGCTCCTGCGTCTCCGGGAGCGAGAAGCCCCGCTCGGCGTAGAAGTGGTCGCGGTGGAGCACCTCGGTGAGCAGGTACGCGCGCCAGCGGCGATGCTCGGGCGCGAGCTCGGCCATCGCGGTCGCCCGCTCGCCCCGCTCCTCGTAGTGGGTGGCGTTGAGCTGCGCGTCGCCGGACGCGAAGGACAGCAGGTGACGGCGCTGCAGCTCCACGTCGGCCGCCAGGCGCAGCGTGAGATCGCCGCGGACCTTCGAGGTCTGGAAGGCCTCCAGGCGCCCGCGGCCGAGGAGGCGCTCGCGGTCGGGGTCCGGCGGCACTTCGCGCTGCGAGGGGTGGGCGCCGGTGAAGGCGGCGTCG
>JAIBBQ010000384.1 GCA_019694595.1 Myxococcaceae bacterium | reverse complement strand
CCGCCGCTGGCCTCACCGCCGCCCTGGCCCACCTGCCCACCGCCACCGGCCCCGCCGCCGGAGCCGGAGCGCACGCACGCGCCCTCCACGCAGCTCTCGAAGGAGGCGCAGGGCAGGCACCAGTTGGCCTTCGCGCCGCAGGCGGTGACGGTATTTCCCACCTCGCAACGATCGCTGGTGGCGTCGCAACACCCGCCACAGGTCAACGGGTTACAGCGACCCTGCGCTCCGCAGCCGAGGAGCGTCACGGTCGCCGCGAGGGCGAGCACCAGCAGGAAGCATCGGTTCATGGCGAGCCGAGGTGACACGAGCCCGCCGCGGAGGCTCACCCCGGCCGCCAGCGGCCGTGCGCTAGTCGATGAAGTCGATGAGCTTGTCGAGGAGCGCCCGGGCGCGGCCGTGCTGTCGCTCGACAGTGGCATCGGTCACGTCGATGAGCGCCGTGTTGTGGCCGTCGTGGAGCGAGGCGGTCACCACCGCGCCCTTGTCGTGAAACTCGACCATCACCGTGCCGTAGACGGGGTCCGGCGCATCGAGGGCGACGTCCTTGCGGAACACCCGCGCGGGGACCCCGAACTCGCTCCCCAGCGTCTCCGCGTTCGAGTCGCGGCGAAAGCCGTTCGCCTCGGCGGAGCGGGTGAAGGTGGACTCGTCGAGCTCGGAAGCGCGCGGCAGGTTGCCCAGGCCGACGCGGTGGAACATCTCGCGGTGAAACGCGTTGGGCGCCCGCGGGGGCTTCGCTGGCGCGCGGCGTTCGCCTTCGTCGGGCGAGAGGCCCAGGGCACTGGCGGCCGCAGCATTCTCCACCGCGACGGCGTCTTCACGTACCAGCGCACGGAGCTCGGCCTGGACCTGCTGGACCGCCTGCTGCTCGTCCTTCCCGGTCATCTCTGCCGCGTGCCGCTGCAGCACCTTCGCCTCGCGCTCGCTGATCACGCCGTCGTCGAAGATGGCCTTGTTCGCGGTGTCGACGTGCACGTCGACCAGGATCTGGCTGTACGGCCTGGCACCGGCAGCGGTGGACACCGAGTGCACCAGCGGCAACTTCGAGTTCTGAAGCTTCATGGTGATCCCCTTGGTTGAGGCGACGAAGTGTTCGCCTGCTTGATGATCGGCGCGAGAGGTCGCGCGATGCGCGCGCGAACCAGCTGCGAACCTGCCGGAGCGCGGTCCCTCGGCCACGAAACCCGCGGCTGACTGGCAGCTCGAGTTGCCAGCGTCGCGGCGGCTCAGCGCGCGTCGGGGCGGCCCAGCGCGAGCAGCCGACGCAGCACGCGGCGCAGCACCGTGGGCCAGGGCGCGGAGCGGTACGTCACCCCGTGCGCCTCGCACACGCGTCGCACCTCGGGAGCGATCTCCCGCAGCCGGTTGGGCGGCAGCGTGGGAAACAGGTGGTGCTCGATGTGCGTGTCGAGCCCGCCACAGAGCAGCGAGAGTGCGTACGGCACCTCGAAGTTGTTGGTCGCTTCCACCTGCATCCGGAACCACTCGCCGCGGCCGTGCGCGCGCGCCCCCACCGGGTAGTCCGCCACGTCGTCGCCCACGTGACCGCAGTAGATGGTGGCCGCGGAGTAGAGGTCGCGCAGGGTGCTCGCGAGGAAGTTGCCCAGCATCACCTTCCAGAACGACAGGCCCGCGAGCGCCGGGAAGAAGACGTAGTTCTTGAAGGTGTACGGGCCGAGCTTGCGCAGCGCCCGCCGCCACGCCGCGCGGACGCTGGGCGCCGAGCGATCGGGCAAGAAGTCGAGCCCACCGCGGCCGTTGTCCGCGCGGGTGTCGTTGACCCCGGTGAAGTGCAGGTTCATGCCCACGCAGAAGAACCCGGCCTCCGCGAGCAGCCACGGCACCTGGTAGGCGTGAAACGCTCGCCGCGGCGTGCGCGTGTTGAGCCGCACCGGCCCCACGTGGATGTCGCCGTCGCGGTCCGTGACGTTGGTGTACGGGTGGTGGCGCAGGTTGTGCCCGTGCTTCCACGACTCCTCGTCGATGGGCACGTCGCGCCAGGCGAAGTCTTCCGAGCGGAAGGCCTCGGCGCCCGGCAGTCCGTCGTACGCGCCGTGCAGCGCGGTATGGCCGATCTCCGTGGTCTCGAGCTGCTGGTGAATGGCGAGCAGCACCACGCCGAGCAGGAAGCTCAGCGGCTCGAGGCTCAGGTGAATGAGGAGCCGACCGGCCGCTTCGAAGGCGTTCGACCAGCGGCGGATGCGCTTCACGTGGGCCACGTCCTCTTCGCCCAGCGAGGCGTCCACCCGCGCCTTGAGCGCCTGCAGCGCGTCGCCGAAGCGACGGTCTCGTTCGTGCTGGGCGCTCTGCTCCGTCCACGGCGAGGCGGCCGCCTGACCGAGGGGCCGCCACTGCGCAGGGCTGTCCTCGGCGCTCGCTGGGCCCATCGGAAGCGCGCCGACTCTAGCGAACCGTGCGCCTGCGAGGACCAGCCCCATCATTGGCGGGTCGAGACCTGGTCGCCCAGGCGACTCGCCATGAAGGTCAGCATGGGGTGGTCGACCTGCGCTCCCGAGAGCCAACCGAGGAGGGCCGTGAGGTCCCCCGCGCTCGCCTGGCTCGAGGTGGCGATCGGCCCTGGCTCCGTGAAGCGCGCGGACTTGATCCGGTCGCCTTCCTTGGAGAGCGTGAAGGTGACGGTGGCCTGCTCTCCTCGGCGCGTCTTCAGCGTCAGCGTCCCGGTGTCGCTCGGCTGCTCGTACGAGGTGAACGTCGCGCCCTGGAGCAGTTGACCGAGCGGAGAAGCGGGGGCCGCCGGCGCAGCCGTCTGCACGGAGCCCGGGAGCGCCGCGCGCGTGGCGCTGGCCGCGCGAAAGGTGCTGGTCCCCGAGGCAGCGGTCGTCCCCGCGCTGCCCAGCGCGTAGGCGTCTTCCAGGGCGTGATCCAGCGCCAGCCGCTGCACCCCGGCTCCCGCGAAGGCCTGCCGGAGCGCCTCGCGCATCGTCTCCAGCGTGTCCCACTCGCCGCGGACGCCGAGCTCGTGCGCGAACGGCACCAGCGCCGCCTGGTTCGGCCCGAAGACGAAGTGCAGCGCCTTCTCGCCCACCAAG
>JAIBBQ010000383.1 GCA_019694595.1 Myxococcaceae bacterium | reverse complement strand
CGGGGCGCCACCGTTCGCGTCGGCGCAAGCGCAGGCCGTGTGGGGGCTGCGGGCTGGCGCGCGGGCGTCTCGTACGCCGGCGCGAGGGTGCCCTGCACCGCCGCCAGGAAGGCCGCGCTCAGCTCCTGCGCCGACTGGAACCGCGCCGCCGGGTCCTTGGCCAGGGCGCGGCGCACCACCGCGGACACCGACGGGCTCACCGCCGCCGACAGCTCCGACGGGTCGGGCGGCTCCACCTCGGCGTGGGACTTCATCACCGAGAAGTCGCTGTCGCCGCCGAAGACGGGCGAGCCGGTGAGCAGCTCGAAGAGCACCGTGCCCACCGCGTAGAGGTCGGAGCGCAGGTCCACCTTCCGCCCGAGGATCTGCTCCGGCGACATGTACCTCGGCGTGCCGATGACCATGCCGGTCTTGGTGTGGTGGCTCGAGGTGTCGTGCGCCACGCCCAGGTCGAGAATCGTCACGTGCCCGTCGGGCGACAGGAAGATGTTCGCCGGCTTGATGTCGCGGTGGACGAAGCCCTTGCCGTGCACGAAGGCCAGGCCGGCGCAGACCTGCTTCACGATGGCGCCGACTTCCTCGACCGGCAGCGGCCCGCGGCGCTTGAGCGCGTCGCCGAGCGTCTCGCCTTCGAGGAACTTCATCACGATGTACGGCAGCTCACCCTTGCGCCCGACCTCGTAGATGGGCACCAGGTTCGGGTGGTCGAGCTTGGCCATCATCTTGGCCTCGCGCTCGAAGCGGGTGCGCACCTCTTCGTTGGCGCTCAGGTTCGCGGCGAGGGTCTTGATCGCCACCTGCCGGTCGAGCTGCAGGTCGGTCGCCAGGTGCACCGAGCCCATGCCGCCGTGCCCGAGCTCGCGCTCCATCTTCCACTTGCCGTTGAGCACTTCGGGAGCCGGCGTCACCGCCTCCCGCCGCATGAGCGTGCGGTCGTCGACGCGCGGCTCACCGCAGCGAGGGCAGTCGAGGTCGTGCGGCCCCAGCGCGCTGCCGCACTTCGAACAGCTCGTCGTCTCGCCCCCGAGTGAACTCACGCGCGGCCGCCTCTACCAGCTCACACACCACGAGTTGCCGGCGCCGGTGGTCACCAGCTGCACCGCCGCGTTCCCCGTCTGTCCGCAGAGGCCGATGACGAAGGTTCCAGAAGTCGCTCCCGCCGCGGGGACCATGCGGAAGAACGACGCCGCGACCGGAGCGCCGCCGGCGGTCAGCCGCACCGACACCTTGCTCGCCAGCTCCTGGGCCGTTCCGGCGCCGAGCAGCGGCTGGGGCCCCGCGAAGCCCACGGTGATGAGCCCCGCGGGCCCGCTGCCGCTGCACTCGGTGGGGCTGGTGAAGGGGGTCAGGCTCGCAGACAGCGAGACGATGACCGGCACCGACTTGAGCTCGTAGTTCCACAGCGGCGCGGCCGAGGCCTCGGCACACGTCGCCGCCGGGACGGGAGCGCACCCCGTCGCCGTGCACGTGTAGCCGTAGCTGCAGGTGTCGGGACCGCCACGTGGCCCGACGGTAAGCGTGCCCGTCGAGCACGCCCGGCGATTGCCCACCCGCAACACCTTCGAGACGCCCTGGGCGTAGCTCAGCGGAGGAGTCAGCCGGCCCGGGGCCTCGTCGAAACGTCGGGGGCCGTTCACCGCCGCCACCAGGGCCACGTGGTCCTCGCCAGGCTCCACCAGATCCGGGGGCAGGGGCACGGAGCTCTGGTCCGGGCCGAGGACGAAGACCGCGAGCTGCGTCGCAGGAATTCCTCCCGTCGACAGCCGGGCCAAGGTCGCCAGGTAGCCTGCGGTCACCGTCATCGGCGTGAACCGCAGGCTGTCCGCCGCGAGGGTGGCTCCGGTGGGAGGCAGGAGCGCAGGCCCCACGGTGAGCATGGGCAAGGTTCCGCCGAGCGGGGTCCGCTGGAGCAGCACCGCGGACTGCGTCTCGACCTGCCCCGGGCCACGCACCACGGGCACCGAGTACCCGGTGTAGGCCATCGCGTAGAGCGGGGCGACGCCAGGGTCGGCGAACGACAGGCTGGTCGTCTCGTCGGAGGTGTTTCCGGCCTGGCCGATGAGCTGCCCGAGCTGCAGGGTGCCGCAGCCGAACCCGCAGGTGCCGATTCCCGACGGCGCCTCGTCGATGAACACCGACGTGCTCATCACCGACGCATCGGGCGAGCCCACCGCGGAAAGGACCGTCGGGCTCGAGAGCTGGGACCGGGCGAGCGTCAGGCCCACCATGGTGCGCGGGACCGTGGCAGGCGTCGCGGTGAAGCGGGTCGCCTGACCGCTGCTGGTCCCGAACGTCGGGAACCGGGCGAACTGGCTCGCTTCCCGGACCAGGGTGCCCGCGTCGCCCACGAAGCGGTAGGTGGGCGAGGCCACCAGCACCGCGCCTTCGGCCTTGGCCGCGTCGACGAGCACCTCGCCGAGGTGGTCGTAGCGCAGCTCGTAGGAACCGCCGTCGCCGAGCCCGAACGCGAAGTCCGGGCGGAGCTTGAGATCGTTGACGTTGAAGCCCGCGGCGAAGGACGTGAGCTGGAAAGAATCGGTCTGCGACACCGCCGCGGGCAGCGACGGGAACGCCAGCGTCACCGGCGTCGCGCTGGTGGCCCGGACCGCGCCGACCCGCCCGGAGACCTCGTCGCCGAAGTCGACCGACCGCTGGGCCGTCCACACGAAGGTGGGCGTGGCGCCGCCGTTCGAGAAGCGCACCAGGAAGCGCCCCGCATCGACGCCGCGGATCTCGTAGCCCCCGTCGGCCAGCGGTGCGCCGAGGAGTTCCCGCATTCCGCCGTCGGGCAGAGGAATCAGCGCGCCGAGGCCGCCGTCGACCACCGGTCGCAAGAGGACCGTGGGCCCGCTCGCGCTCACGCCCCGGAGCGCCGTCGAGACGACGACCACGTCGTCGATGGGGCCCGTGCCGCCGCTGCCTCCCGGGCTCCCGCCGCCGGCATTCCCGCCCCCCGCGCTTCCCCCGACGCCACCGCCCGCCGGGCTGCCGCCGCCCGCGGCCGTTCCACCGCCAGGGCCGGTTCCCGAGCCGCCGCCGCTCGCGTCACCGCCG
>JAIBBQ010000145.1 GCA_019694595.1 Myxococcaceae bacterium | reverse complement strand
CACCCGGCCGTTGATGCGCTCGCCGTCGATGAGCAACAGCACGTACTCGGAGTCGAGCCCCTGCAGCCGCACCCCGGTGCCGCGGAAGCTGTCGGTGGTCTCCACGCCCTGGGCCTGCTGGAGCTGCTGCGCCAGGTCGCGGGCGTCGGCGGCCTCGATCTGCGCGCGGGTGATGACCTCGGTGGCCACCACCGCGTCGGCCTTGGAGCTCGGCGTTCGCGAGCCGGTCACCACCGTGGTCAGCGCGACCTCCGCGCCATCGCCCGGGCTGCCCGCGTCGACGGCCAGCGCGGCCACCTCCCCGGCGTCCAGCGGCCCGGGCTCCACCACGCCGGCGTCGCTTGGCCCGGCGTCGAGCGCCTGGCCCTCGACGGGCCCCGCGTCGGCGAAGGCCTCGGCAGGGCCGCCCGCGTCGGACTCTTGGGCCCAGGCCCCGGGCGCCAGAGTCACCGCCACCACCACCACCAAGGCTCGTCGCTGCAGGCTGGTCATCGCGCGCCACCCGTCTACGTGAAACCGAAATGCCATGGCCAGCGCGGCGTGCTTCGAGCCCAGGCCACCGAAGAGCCGCTATGGTGCGCCGACGGGCGGATGGCGGAACTGGTAGACGCGCCAGACTTAGGATCTGGTACCGCAAGGTGTGAGGGTTCGAGTCCCTCTTCGCCCAACCTTTCTGCTTGGATGCAGGGCTCGTGATCGCGCTCGCAGTGCTCGTCATGCTGGCCCAAGCGCCGCCCCCCTCGGGGCCCAACCCCTACCTCGACCAGGCGAAGAAGAACTACGCCGAGGTGCAGTACGAGCGCTGCGTCGAGCGCCTGCGGCAGGCGGTGCGCTGGCCGTCGACCCGCGCCGAGCAGCTGGAGATCGAGCTGTACGCCGGCCTCTGCCAGTTCAACCTCGGCCGCACCGCGGCCGCCCAGGAGCGCTTCGAGATGGCGCTCAAGCTCGACCGCACCGCCCAGCTCCCCCCGTACTCGCCGCCCAAGGCGGTGGCGCTCTTCGAGCAGGTGTCCCGCACTGCACCGACTCCCGGCGACGCGCCGCTGGTCGACGACGGGAAGCCGCCGCCCGGACCGGAGCTGACCCCCCCGGCCACTCCGCCCGAGCCTCGAGCGCCCGCGCTGGTGGAAGCCCCCCACAACCAGAACTGGGCGCCGCTCGCGCTCGGCGGCGGGGCCCTGGTGGTGGGCGGGGTGGCGGTGGGGCTCAACCTGCTCGCCCAGTCCCAGGCGCGCGACGCCAACGCCGAGCGCTTCGAGTCGCTGGCGATCGAGAAGGGGAACCGCGCCCGGGCCACCGCCACCGGGTCCTACGTGCTCTTCGGCGTGGCCGCGGCGGCGGCGGTGGGGGCGCTGGTGACGTGGCTCCTGCGCGACGACGGCCCGGTCACTTCTTCTCCATCAAGTTCGCCGTGAGCTGGGCCTGCCCGCCCGGCGGCACCTGAACCGTCACCACCCGCTGCACGTTGAGGTCGCGGTTGCGCAAGGTGAAGACCGCCTTGCCCGCCTTCACCCGCACCGGGGCGATGGGCGTCGTGCCCAGGTTCTTGCCCAGGTAGAGCACCTCGGCCCATGGGTGCACCCGCACCACCACCACCCCGGTCGGCGCCGGCCGCTTGCCGCGGGGGAGCGAGGCGGAGCTCTCGCTGAGGTCGAGCTCGGGCAGCGTCGTCTCGGCGGCTCCGGCGTCGGCCGCGGCCTGCGGTGGTTCGGGCGGGGTGAGGTGCACCACCGGCGTGCCGTCGGGGGGCGGCCGGACGTCGCCCGTGGCCACGGTCGTGGTCGGCACCTCGTCGCCCGGCGCCGAGCCGATGAGCCAGCCCACCACCACGGTGAGGGCCGCGGCGGTGGTGCCGGCGATGACGAAGGGCCAGCGCGACCGCAGCCGGCCCTTGTACGACGGGTTCTCCTTGAGCTGCTCGGCGCCGGGCGGCCCCGCGCGGGTGGCGACCACGGTGAGCAGTGCCGCCGAGCCGGCGAGGGGCGCCGTGCCGGCCCGCGGCTCTTCCGCCATCGGCGGGGCGAGGTCCGCGCCGAACAGCCCGCGCAAGAAATCGTCGAGCGCCCCGGGGGTCACCGCCTCGCCCAGCCCCAGGACCGCCGCTTCCAGCGCGGAGGCGAAGTCGAGCGCGGTCTCGAAGCGATCCTCGGGCAGGGTGGCGAGGGCGCGCTCGACGAGCACCGCGAGCGACTCGGGCACGCCCGGCCGCAGCTCCCGCAGCGGCGTCACGGTGGTGGTGCGCAGCTGGTGGGCGAGCTCGGTGGGGTCGGCCGCGGAGCGCGGTCTTTGCCCGCCCAGCAGCTCGTAGAGCACCACGCCCATCGCGTACACGTCGACCCGGGCGTCGACGCTGCTGTTCTCGAGCTGCTCCAGCGGCATGTAGAGGAACTTCCCCTGCAGCCGGCCGGTGAGCGCGTCCTTCACGGTGCGGGCGAGGCCGAAGTCCACCACCTTCACCGCGCCGCCCGCGCCCACCAGGATGTTCTCGGGGCTCACGTCGCGATGCACCACCTGCATCGGCCGCCCGCGGTCGTCGGTGAAGCCGTGGGCGTAGTGCAGGCCGCGCAGCGCCTGGGCGGCGATCCATGCGGCGAAGGCCGGGCTCAGCCACTCGTCGCGCTTGGCGAGGGTGTCCGCCACCGCGCGCAGGCTGCGGCCCTGGATGTACTCCATGGCGATGAACCAATCGCCTTCGTGTTCCCCGAGCTCGAAGACCTGCACCACGTTGGGGTGGGTGAGCAGCGCCGCGAGCCGCGCTTCGTCGAGGAACTGGTCGACCAGCCGCCCGTCGTGCGCGAGGTGGCGGTGAATGCGCTTCACCACGACGGTCTTGGCGAAGCCCGCGGGGCCTTCGTGGCGGGCGAGGAAGATCTCGCCCATGCCGCCCTTGGCGAGACGCCCGAGGAGCCGGTACTTCCCGATGTAGGCGGCCTGGTCCATCGTCACGAGGGGCGCGCGCGAGGGCGCGCTTTCGTGTCACTCTACTTTGGGTGAGCGACCTGACGACCATGCCGTTGCGCCCGGGTGGCCCCCTGCTGAGCCTGGATCCGCGGACTGGCGCGCTGCGGCAGCGCAAGTACCGGGTGGAGGTGCTCACCGGCGCCGCAGCCGGCACGGCGCTCGAGCTGTCGGGCCAGGTGCTGGTGGGCAGCGGCGCCGAGGCCCAGCTGCGCCTCAACGACGCCGCGGTCAGCCGCATGCACCTGGAGCTCGTCCCCAAGCCCGAAGGCATCCGGGTGCGGGACCTGGGGTCGACCAACGGCACCCAGATCGCCGGAGCCCGCCTGACCGAGGCGCTGATCGAAGAAGAGGCCGTGCTGGTGCTGGGCGCCACCCGCCTGCGCGTCACCATCGCCGAGGAGAACCTGGGCCGCCCCCAGGCGCTGCCCAACTTCGGCCCCGCCATCGGCGAGAGCCCGGCGATGCGGCAGCTCTTCGGCGTGCTGGCGCGCGTCGCGCCGTCCGACTCCACGGTGATGCTCCTGGGCGAGACCGGCACCGGGAAGGACGTGCTCACCCGGGCGCTCCACGAGGCCTCGCATCGGCGCAACCAGCCGCTGGTGGTGGTGGACTGCGCGGCGGTCGCCGCCAACCTCATCGAGAGCGACCTCTTCGGCCACGTGAAGGGCTCCTTCACCGGCGCGGTGTCCGACCGCACCGGCGCCTTCGAGCAGGCCGACGGGGGCACCCTGTTCCTCGACGAGGTGGGCGAGCTGCCGCTGGAGCTGCAGCCCCGGCTGCTGCGGGTGCTGGAGCGCGGCACGGTGCGGCGCGTGGGCGACACCCGCGACCGCTCGGTCGACGTGCGCGTGGTGGCGGCGACCCACCGCAACCTCGAGGCGATGGTGCGCAGCGGCACCTTCCGCGAAGACCTCTACTTCCGCCTGGCGGTGGTGACGCTGCAGGTCCCCTCGCTCAAGGAGCGCGGCGGCGACGTGAAGCTCCTCGCCGAGCACTTCGCGCGCGCGCGTGGCGCCGAGCTGCCCGAAGGGTTCCTCGAGCTGCTCGCCGCGCACCCCTGGCCGGGCAACGTGCGCGAGCTGCGCAACGCGGTGGAGCGGGCGCTCGCGCTCTTTCCCGGCGGCCACCGGCGCCTGGGGCTGGGCGACGACGAAGCGCGCAGCCAGGTCATCGGGGCCGCGCTGGAGCGGGCTTCCGCGCCGGGCGTGCAGGGCGAGCGCGAGCGCGTGCTCGCGGTGCTGGAGGCCTGCGGCGGCAACCAGACGCTGGCCGCCAAGAAGCTGGGCATGGCCCGCGGCACGCTCATCAGCCGCCTCGAGCAGTACGGGGTGAAGCGCCCGCGCAAGGGCAGCGAGAGCGAGCCGTCGGGCGGCTGAAGGCCTGAGCCGCGCTTTCAGCCGCGCCAGAATTCGACGTAGTTGCCCGGGCCCGGAGCGCGCGAGCTGTAGTCCTGCAGCTGGTCGTCGCTCCAGGTGGTGGTCTCGGGGTGCCAGGGGTCGCAGACGATCATCTGCCCGCTGGGGTCGAGGCCCGCGATGTAGACGAAGTGGCCGCCGGTGTCGGGCTCCTTCACGTTCACCATGATGCCGTGGCCCGAGGCGAGCGCGGCGCGCATCTCGGGGACGAAGGCGCCCGCGTGGCCTTCGGCGTTGACGCCCATGCTGCGCGCGATGTCGGCGATCTCCCACGGCATCTTGTCGGTGCTGTGGTTGGCGATGGTGTTGAGCTTGTCGCCCTGGGCCATCTCCCACACGGTGTCCATGTTCGCCGGGCGCACGCCCGCGGCGGCCATGGCCATCGCCAGGCTGGTGGGGCCGCAGGTCCACCCGGTGGGCTGCTGCAGGTAGATCTGGTCCCGGTTGGTGTTCATCTGCGGGTGCTTCGCCTGCCACTCCGGCGAGAGCGCGATGCAGTAGTCGATGCCCTGGTTGAGCTCGTCGTTGTTCTTGCCGGCGTCGATCCACTCCTTGGCCGGGGCCGAGAGCTTGTCGATCTCGTCCTGGCTGGGCGCGCGGCCGAGCATCTTCTGGTACTCGCCGTTGATGTTGTCGGCGACGTGGAGCTTCCGGTACTCGGGCCCCAGCGCGATGACGTACTTCACCGCGTTGGCGACTTCGTCGGGGCTCTTGCCCTGGGCGATCATGTCCTTCACCGGGCCGAGGAGCTTCTGGGTCTCTTCCGCGGTGGGGGCGCGGTTGAGGTTCGCCTGGAACCCGTCGCGGATGGTGTCGGGCGCGTGGGCGTTGCGGTACTCCGGCGTCGCGCGCAGGGTGGCGGTGAAGGCCTGCCCCACCTGGTCGGCGCTCTGGCCCTGGTCGATGAGCGGGCGGATCTGCTTCACGCCCGCGAGCGTCTCGTCGAGCGACGGCGCGCGGCCCAGCTCGCGCTGGTAGCTCGCCTTCACGTCGTCCGGCATGCGCATGCGGCGGTACTCGGCGCCGCCCTTGATGGTCGCTTCCAGCGCGGTGCGGATCTGCGCCGGGCTCTGGCCCTGCGCCGACAGCGCGCGGGCCTGCTCGAAGAGGGCCGAGTCGCCGTCGCGGCCGAGCAGCTCGCGCGCGGCGCCGTCGGCCTGTTTCATCGCCTGCACCTCGGGCTTGGCGTCGAGGTGGCGCTGCACGTGGCGCTCGAAGTGGAAGCGGCCGTCGTGCTTCAGCGCCTTGACCTCGTCGGCGGTGGGAGCGCGGTGGAGCACCGTCTCCAGCGCCTCGTTCGCCAGGCGGTCGGCCTTCTTGCCCTGGAAGAGGTGCTCGGCGCGCAGGAAGCGGTCGAGCGCCTGCTTCTCCACCACCGCGGGGGGCGGCGTGGCCGGGGTGGGTCGCTCCGGCACCAGGGCCTTGAGCTCCTGCTGGGCGGGGGAGAGGGGGGCGGGCGCTGGCGTGGGGCGCTGACGGCGGAGGGGCGAGGACATGTTCCATTGTCGAAATCGCCCTGTCGCCGTCTTGGCCTCAGGTGTTCAGCGGCGTTGCAAACCGGCCACGCACCCGCCCCGCGTCAGCCCCGAGGGGGGCGTCACGGCAGCTGCTGCACCCGGACGTCGTCGAAATCGCCCCGCATGCCCTGGCAGGCGACCATCAGGCTGCCGGGGGCGAAGGGGGCTCCGGCGTCGGGGAGGTCGGCCACCTGGACGCCGTCGACCAGCGCGGTGACCCCCTGGCCCTTGAGCCGGAGCACCAGGGGAATGGCCCGCATGTACAGGGGGGTGGAGGCGCTGTTGCCGCTGGCCAGGGTGCGTTCGACCCCGCCCTCGATGCGCAGGAGCACCCAGTCGGTGTTGTCGATGCCCAGGGCGAACCCGTGGTCGGGGTCGGCGGAGGCGAGCTGGACCAGGCAGCGAAAGGTGGTCGAGCCGCCGCCGATGATGAACTCGTGGGGGTGGAGCGTCACCGAGGCCTCGAGCCCCGAGCCAGGGAAGGTGTCGACGGTGGCCACCCGGGCGGTGTTGACGACGGTGAGCGTGGAGGCCTTGGGGAAGAGCTCCAGGGCCTGGGTGCCCGGGGTGACGATGCCCACCGAGCCCATGCCGTCGGTGAGGATCTTCCAGCCGCCGCGCGTGTTGCCGGGGTTCCAGGCTTGGGATGGGTTGTAGGACTCGAAGTTGTCGAAGAAGAAGACGCCGCCGTCTGGGCTGCCTCCCCCGGCGCCGCCGCCCTTGCCGCCGCCCTTGCCGCCTCCGGACGCGCCGCCGCCTGCGCCCCCGCCCGACCCACCGCCGAGCCCACCGCCGAGCCCACCTCCGGCGCCGCCGCCCACGCCTCCGCCGCTGGCGGACCCGGGGCTCACGCAGACCCCGGCCTGGCACACCCGGCCTCCGGCGCACCCGTGGGCGTCGTCGCAGGCCCTGCCGGCGGGGTCGGCGAGGTCCAGGCAGCCCGCGGCCAGGGCCTGTCCGAGGCCGAGCACCACCAGCTGCCACCCACGCACGCGCATTGACCGGTCACCAGGCATTGCCTAAAGCCTCGCAGCTTTCTTACTCCGTTCCCCCCGAGAGGTTCCATGAAGGTCAAGGTCGAGGCGGTCTCTGCCGTCGAGAAGAGGCTGTCGATCGAAGTCGAGGCAGCGGTCGTCGAGCAGGAACTCACCCAGGCGTACAGCCAGCTGTCGCGCCAGGTGAAGATCGCCGGCTTCCGGCCGGGCAAGGTGCCCCGCCGCATCCTCGAGCAGCGCTACAAGGCCGACGTGGAAAGCGACGTGCTGCGCCGCGTGCAGCTCAAGGCGTTCCTCGACGCCATCCAGGAGCACAAGGTGGCGGCGATCGCCGACCCGCACATCTCGGGTGGCAAGCTCGCCCCGTCGCAGCCGTACGCCTTCGTGGCCAACGTGGAGGTGAAGCCGGAGGTCACCGCCAAGGACTACAAGGGCCTCTCGCTCAAGAAGTTCGAGGCCAGCGTGCCGGCCGAGAAGGTGAAGGAGCAGCTCGAGAAGCTGCGCGAGAGCCGCACCGAGCTGAAGACGGTCGAAGGCCGCACCGAGGTGAAGGCCGGCGACCTGGTGGAGATCGAGTTCACCGCCACCATCGACGGCAAGCCTTTCCCGGGCAACACCGGCAGCAACACCACCGTCGAGGTGGCGCCCGGTGAGCTGGTGAAGGGGAACCTCGAGAAGCTCGCGGGCGCGGTGGTCGGTACGCCCAAGACCATCGACTACACGTTCCCCGCCGACTTCGGCGGCGACGAGGTGAAGGGCAAGACCGCCCAGTTCGTGGTCACCGCCAAGGCCATCAAGGAGAAGGTGGTGCCGGCGCTGGACGACGCCTTCGCCGAGAAGATGGGCGTGGGGACCCTGAAGGACCTCGAAGGCAAGGTGCGCGAGGACCTCGAGAAGTCGGCCAAGCAGACCGCGCGCGCCGACGAGCGGCAGAACATCTTCGAGGCGCTGATCGCCAAGAACCCGTTCGACGTGCCGGCGACGATGATCGACCGCGGGGTGGACCTGATGCTCCGCGGCGCGCTGGAGACGCTGTACCGCGGCGGGGTCGACCCGCGGCAGCTGGGCATGAACTTCGACTCGCTGCGGTCGGAGTTCCGGCCCCGCGCCGAGCGCGAGGTGCGCGGCGAGCTGCTCCTGGAGTCGATCGTGGCCCAGGAGAAGGTCGAGGCCACCGACGCCGACCTGGAGAAGAAGCTGGAAGAGCTGGCCGCGGAGACCGGGCAGCCGCTCGCCAACATCCGCAAGCAGCTCAAGAGCGAGGACGCGCGGCAGAACCTCGTCTCGCGCGTGCTGGAAGAAAAGGCGATTGCAATCCTGAAGGCGGCCGCTACCTACTCGTGAGTCCCCTCACGCCTCCATAACCCCAGAGAACACCATGCCCTACGTTCCCATCGTCATCGAGCAGACCCACCGCGGCGAGCGCAGCTACGACATCTACAGCCGCCTGCTGAAGGACCGCATCGTCATGCTCGGCACCGAGGTCGACGACGACGTGGCGAACATCATCGTGTCGCAGTTCCTGTTCCTCGAGTCTGAGGACCCGGACAAGGACATCAACTTCTACATCAACAGCCCGGGCGGCTCGGTGACCGCCGGCCTCGCGATCTACGACACCATGCAGTACGTGAAGCCGCAGATCTCGACCATCTGCATCGGCCAGGCGGCGTCGATGGGCGCGGTGCTGCTGGCGGCGGGCGCCAAGGGCAAGCGGCACGCGCTGCCCAACGCGCGCATCATGATTCACCAGCCGCTCGGCGGGGCGCGGGGCCAGGCGAGCGACATGGAGATCCAGGTGAAGGAGATGCTGCGGATCAAGGGCATCTTGAACGGCATCCTCCAGAAGCACACCGGCCAGTCGCTGGAGAAGATCGAGAAGGACACCGACCGCGACAACTTCATGAGCTCGCCGGAAGCGAAGGCCTACGGCCTCATCGACGAGGTGTTCAGCCACAAGAAGGCCGGGGGCGAGAAGAAGTAGCCGGCCTCGAGTTGGGCACGGGGCCCGGACCGGGATTAGGCTTCCAAGCACGTCATGGCAGGCAAGAACACCACGGGTCGCGAGACCAACCAGACGCTGTGCTGCTCCTTCTGCGGAAAGTCGCAGAAGGAAGTGAAGAAGCTCATCGCCGGGCCCACCGTCTACATCTGCGACGAGTGCATCCAGCTCTGCAACGACATCATCGCGGAGGAGATCGACCGCGAGGAGCAGAAGGACACCAAGCTGCGGATTCCGCGGCCCAACGAGATCAAGTCGATCCTCGACGAGTACGTGGTCGGCCAGGAGCGCGCCAAGAAGGTGCTCTCGGTGGCGGTGCACAACCACTACAAGCGCATCGAGTCGCGCGTCGCGATGGACGACGTGGAGCTGCAGAAGTCGAACATCCTGCTGCTGGGGCCGACCGGCTCGGGCAAGACGCTGCTCGCGCAGACGCTGGCGCGCATTCTCAACGTGCCGTTCACCATCGCCGACGCCACCTGCCTCACCGAGGCGGGCTACGTGGGCGAGGACGTCGAGAACATCATCGTCAACCTGCTGCAGGCGGCGGACCACGACATCGAGCGTGCGCAGCGCGGCATCGTCTACATCGACGAGATCGACAAGATCGCGCGCAAGTCGGAGAACCCGTCGATCACCCGCGACGTCTCGGGCGAAGGCGTGCAGCAGGCGCTGCTCAAGATCATCGAAGGCACGGTGGCCAACGTGCCGCCCAAGGGTGGCCGCAAGCACCCGCAGCAGGAATTCCTCCAGGTCGACACCACCAACATCCTCTTCATCTGCGGCGGCGCCTTCGGCGGCCTCGATCAGATCGTCGAGCGGCGGCTGGGCGGGCGGAGCCTGGGCTTCGGGGCGGACATCAAGACCCGCAAAGACCGCTCGCTGTCCGAGCTGCTCTCGCACGTCGAGCCGGAAGACCTGCTCAAGTTCGGCATGATCCCCGAGTTCATCGGCCGCCTGCCGGTGGTCACCGCGCTGGAAGAGCTCGACGAGCCCGCGCTGGTGGACATCCTCCAGCGGCCGCGCAACGCACTCGCCAAGCAGTACCGGCGGCTGCTCGAGCTCGACGGGGTGCAGCTCAAGTTCACCGAAGGCGCGATGAAGGCCATCGCCACCGAGGCCATTCGCCGCAAGACGGGCGCGCGCGGGCTGCGGGCGATCCTCGAGACGGCGATGCTCGACCTGATGTTCGAGATCCCCTCGCGGAAGACGGCGCGCGAAGTGATGATCAGCGAAGACGTCATTCTCAAGAAGACCGAGCCGGTGGTGCTGCACGCCGCCGCGGAAGAGACGAAAGAGAAGACGGCGTAGGGCAGGGGTTTGGTATGGCGGGCCCATGCGCTCGCTCCCCCTGGCCCTCGCAGTGCTCTGCAGCTGTCAGTCGGTGAAGGAAGACGTGAAGCCCGATGTGGCCGCGGCGCCCGCGCCGGCCGAGGCCGACGCCGGGTTCAGCCGGCAGAAGCTGCTCGACGCGGCGGCGCTCGGAAAGAAGGCGGCGGACTACCCCATGAGCGCCCCGGCGACCCGGACCCAGGTGGTGGAAGAGGTCCACTTCGGCGGCAAGGTGTCGGACCCGTACCGCTGGCTGGAAGACGAGAAGAGCCCCGAGGTCCAGGCGTGGATGTCGGCGCAGGACAAGTTCGCGCGCGACCACCTCGCCGCGCTGCCGATGCGCGAGGCGCTGCGCAAGCGCTACACCGACCTGTACTACCTGGAGTCGATCGGCGCGCCGGTGAAGAAGGCCGGCCGCTGGTTCTACCGGCGCACCCACAAGGACAAGGAGAAGTCGATCATCTACTGGCGGGCGAACGAGAAGGCGCCCGAGCAGGTGCTGCTCGACCCCAACGCCTGGAGCACCGACAACACGGTCTCGCTGGGCGGCTGGTGGCCGTCGGAGGACGGCAAGAAGGTCGTGTTCGCGGAGAAGCCGAACGCCGCCGACGAGGCGACGCTGTACGTGCTCGACGTGGACAAGGGCGAGCGCTCGAAGGTCGACGTGATCCCCGGCGCCAAGTACGCCTCGCCGTCGTGGCTGCCCGACTCCAGGGGCTTCTATTACGAGTGGTTGCCGGTCGACCCGAAGATCCCGGTGAGCGAGCGGCCCGGGTACACCGAGCTGCGCTTCCACGCGCTGGGCACCGACCCCGCGAAGGACCCGGTGGTCCACGAGAAGACGGGCGACCCCAAGACCTTCCTCGGCGGCGGCGTCTCGCGCGACGGCAAGTACCTGCTGGCGTCGATCGCCCGCGGGTGGAACGAGAACGACGTCTACTTCCAGGTCCGGGGCGCCAAGGGCGCCACCTGGAAGCTCCTCGCCAAGGGCGCCGACGCCAAGTTCGACGTGCTGGTCTGGAAGGACGTCTTCTACGTCGTCACCGACGACGGCGCGCCCAACAAGCAGGTCTTCAAGGTCGACCCCAAGAAGCCCGAGCGCGCGGCGTGGAAGGTGCTCATCCCCGAGGACAAGGACGCGGCCATCTCCAGCGTCACCCTGGTGGGCGGGCACCTGTGCATCGAGCGGCTGCGCAAGGCGGTGACCGAGCTGTCGCTGTACGCGCTCGACGGCAAGAAGGTGCGCAACGTGGAGCTGCCGGGCCTGGGCACCGCGAGCAACCTGGTGGGCGACGAGGACGACGACGACGCCTTCTACGGCTTCAGCTCCTTCGTGATGCCGGCCCAGGTGTTCCGCACCTCGGTGAAGACCGGCAAGAGCGAGGTGTGGTTCAAGGTCGAGGTGCCGGTGGACCCGTCGCCGTACGTGGTGGACCAGGTCACCTACACCTCGAAGGACGGCACCCCGGTCACCATGTTCCTGGTGCACCGCAAGGACCTGCAGAAGAACGGCGAGACCCCGACGCTGCTCTACGGGTACGGCGGCTTCGACATCTCGCTCACCTCGAGCTTCAACTCCTTCATCTACCCGTGGCTGGAAGCGGGCGGCATGTACGCGGTGCCCAACCTCCGCGGGGGCGGGGAGTACGGCAAGGCGTGGCACGACAGCGGCCGGGGCGCGAAGAAGCAGAACGTCTTCGACGACTTCGCCGGCGCGGCCGAGTACCTCATTCGCGAGAAGTACACCTCGCCCGAGAAGCTGGGCATTCGCGGCGGCAGCAACGGCGGCCTGCTGGTGGGCGCGGCGATGACCCAGCGGCCCGAGCTCTACGGCGCGGTGATCTGCGCGGTGCCGTTGCTCGACATGCTGCGCTACCACCTGTTCGGCAGCGGCAAGACGTGGATCGCGGAGTACGGCGACCCCGAGGTGCAGGCCGACTTCGACGTGCTGAAGGCGTACTCGCCGTACCACCACGTCAAGGAGCGGGGCAGCTACCCGCCGCTGCTCATGATGAGCGCCGACCACGACGACCGCGTCGACCCGATGCACGCCCGCAAGTTCGTGGGCATGGTGCAGGGCGCGACCAAGGGGCAGTCGACCGTGTGGCTGCGCATCGAGGCGCACGCCGGCCACGGCGGCGCGGACCAGGTGGCCAAGAGCATCGAGTCGAGCGCCGACCAGGTGGCCTTCTTGATGTCGGTGCTGAAGGTGAAGCCCGCCCAGTAGCGGACGCGTGCTGTTCTGCGCACTTACAGAACCTGGTAGGGTCGGCTTCTCGGAATTCGCGAAAACAGAGGTACTGGTCCTCGCAGTCTTCCAACAGGTGTAACCATGGGTTTTATCAAGGGTCTCATCCACGGCGCGGCGAGCCTGATGAACAAGGTGGCGACGGTGGCCTCCTTCGTTCCGGGCATCGGAACGGTGGCGAGCGCGGTGATCAGCACCGCGACGGCGGCCTTGAACGTGGTCGACGGCCTGACCCACCCCCCGGTGCAGTGGGGGAAGATCCTCGGCACCGCGGCGATGTCGATGGTGCCGCTCGGCTTCGGCAAGGCGCTGAAGTCGTTCTCGGCGGCCTTCCCCAAGGGCGGCACGGCGATGAACTTCGCCGAGCACCTCTCGGGGCGCATGGCTGAGAACCTGCGCGACGTGTCCGGCAAGGTGATGAAGATGAACCCGGAGCTCGGCGGCACGTTCGCCCGGCTCTCGGAGAACATGGCGACCAAGTTCTCGAGCCCCGAGTACATGGAGAAGTTCGCGGGCATCGTGAGCAAGGCGACCGGCACCGAGCCGGGCGCGATCCTGAGCGCCGAGCAGATCTCCCACGCGGGTGAGAACATCATCAGCCAGGTGCAGAACCTCACCGGCACCTACGCGGTCACCCTCGGCAAGAAGGGCGACCTCGACGCCTCGCGCTTCGAGGAGAAGCCGAAGGCGCCCGTCGCGCTCTGAGCGCAGCAGGCCCGGGCGCGGTCGTCGCGATCAGCGCCCGCCGCTGCTGGACGACAGCAGCGTGCGCCGCTGACCGCCGACCCAGACGCTGCCGGCGGCATTGGCGAGCGTGGAGGTGGCGAGCCGGGTCAGGTCGACGCTGGAGTTCGTGGTGAGGCGGTTCCACGTCTCGCCGTCGTCGTCCGAGCGCGCGGCGTAGCCCCCGAGCCCCGAGACGTACCAGGTGCCGGTTCCGGGAACGTTGATGACGTCGCTGAGCGCCGGAGCGCCGGCGAGGGCGCGGCTGGCCCAGGTGGCGCCGTGGTCGACCGACTTCATCACCACCGCGCCGGAGGCGAGCGAGCCCCCGACGGCGAGGACGGTGCCCAGGCTCCCCAGCCCATCGCGCTTCGCGGCCACGCCCCAGTAGGGGACCATGGTCCCGCCCGGTGTCGGGAACACGCCCGTCACCCAGGCCACCCCGTCGAAGCGGCGGAAGGCGTTGGCGTTGCCGACCACCACCGCGCGCGGCACCCCGGTCGACGACAGGTAGGCGTCGACGTCGTTGTAGCCGCCCCCGGTGGCGCCGAAGGCCGCCGACCAGGACACGCCGTCGTAGGTCAGCACCGTCTGGGGGACGCCGACGGCCACGCACGCGGTCGCGCTCCGGCAGGAGACCGCGGTCAGGGTGTTCGACGTCAGGGTGCCGCTCTGCGGGTCGAGCGACCAGCTGGCGCCGCCGTTGCTGCTGCGGGTGATGGTCCCCGCGGCGCCGACGGCGACGACGAAGGTGGTGGCGAGGGCCTGGTTGGCGTCGACGGCGGCGACGCCGTTGAGGGTCTGACTGGTGACGCCCGAGCCCTGGGTCGACCACGCGGCTCCCCCGTTGAGGGACCTGGTGATGCTGCCCAAGCTGCCGACGGCCCACAGGGTCGACGACGAGCCCGCGGGGATCGTCAGGTCGTTCACCGCCAGCGCGCTGCCGGCGCTTCCTGCGTGCTGCCACACGGGCGTCTGGGCGGTCGGGCCGAGCGTGTACTCGAGCTCGCCACCGGTGCCGACGCCGACCACCTCGGCGGAGCCGCGCGCGAACACGGCGGCGAGGCGCGCGTTGAACGTGGAGAAGTTGTTCATGTCGGTCCGAACGCCGCTGGCGAAGCGGGCGAGCACGGGGGCGTTGCTGCCGGTGGTTCCCAGGAGCCAGAGGTCGTTGCCCACCACCGTCATCGACTCACCTTCGATGTCGGAGGTGGCGGGGAGGAAGAAGTCGCTCCAGGTCTGACCTCCGTCCACCGACACCAGCAGGCTCGACTGGCCGGCCGGCATCTTGCCCGTCAGGTACAGGAGGTTCGCCCCGGGGACCTGGATCACGTCCTTGAACTGGGCGGTGGCGAACGCAGTGGGCATGGTGACGGCCGACCAGGTGACCCCGAAGTCGGTGCTGCGCACGACGGTGGCGTCGTCGCCGACGGCGATCACGATGCCGCTCGACCCGGCGCAGAGGCCGCTGCCGTTCTGACACGAGGTGACCGCGCGGAGCGTCTTCCCGGTGGGGCTCGCCGCCGGTGCGAATGGACTCGGGCCCGCCCCGTCGACCGAGCCGTGGAGGATGGTGCCTCCTTCACCGACGGCGACGTAGTGACTGACCGCGAACGGCGGTGCTGCGGCGCCGGCGAAGGCGACGTCGTGGAGGTCGCGGGGGTTGGGCTGGGTGTTGGTCAGCACCGACCAGAAGTTCCCGGTGTCGTTGCTGATGGCGAGGTGCCCGCCCGCGCCTGCCACCACGAGCGAGTTTCCGTTGGTGGTCACGGCCTCGAGGGCTCGGTCGGTCATGGCGTCGCGGCGCACGAAGGGGGTGCCGGTGAGGGGGGCGTTGGCGAGGTAGAGGGCCCCGTGGTCGCCGACCAGGACGTAGCGGCTGGAGTTCGCGAGGAAGGTGACGCCTCTCAGGTCGGAGGTGGTGGGCGTCGACAGCTGGAAGTCGAACGGAAAGTCGGGGGCGGCCGCGACCTCGCTGGAGTCGGGCCCGACGTTCCCCGCTGCGTCGAGGGCGTGGACCACGAGGTACCAGGCGAGCGTGTTCTCCAGCGTCACCGACGCCGTGGTGCCCGCCGTCGTCGGCTCGAAGGTGTACGGCCCGCCGGCCTTCCTCGACCAGCCGACCTGGTAGCCGGCGACGCCGGACGTGGCGTCGGTCGCGGCGGTGAAGGTGAGGGTGACCTTGCGGTGGCTGGGGGCCGCCTTGAGGCTTCCCGGCGCGGTTGGAGCGACGGTGTCGAGGAGGATGTCGTCGGCGCCGGGCGGGGTGATGGTCGAGGTGGCGTCGGCCAGCCACACCTGGACACGCTTCGCTCCGTCTCCCGGCGGCAGCGTGGCCTGCGCGGGCGTGGCGAACGCGGTGAAGCAGGGGTCGGACACGGAGCTCGGCGCCACGAAGGCGCCGCCGACGTCCTTGGCCTGGAGGCACATCAGGGTGGGGGAGCCGGTGGGGACGATGTCGACCGTCACCGTCGTGCTGGAGGTGCCGGTGGCGCCCTGGTTGATGAACACGGACGGGGCAGTGCCCGAGCCGCCACCCGCCGAGCCACCACCCGCCGAGCCACCACCCGCCGAGCCACCACCCGCCGAGCCACCACCCGCCGAGCCACCGCCTGCCGTGCCACCGCCCGCCG
>JAIBBQ010000382.1 GCA_019694595.1 Myxococcaceae bacterium | reverse complement strand
TTCCGATCTGGGGCACGGCCGCCGCCGCCGCTGGCGCGGTCACCGGGTCGGCCACCGCGAGCTTGGGCTTCTCGGCCGGCTTGGCGGCGGGCGCGCTGTCGGTGGCTTCGCCACACGCCATGCACTTGGTGGCGCCCACCACGTTGAGGAAGCCGCACGCGCTGCAGACGACACCGAGGTTGTTTCGAAGGAGGGCCGGCATGTGGGGGTCTTAGGCGGCGAAGCGTGCGTCAAGAGTGCCCATTCCGCAAGGCTGACGCATCGCGGCGCCGTTGCCGAGGTGGGGTGGGGCGGTTACATTCCTCCCGGTTTGATCCGGCTGAACGACATCCTGCAGCGGGTCGCCGCCTACCACCCCGATCCTGATCTCGACATCGTCAAGAAGGCCTACGTGTATTCCGCGAAGGTCCACCAGGGGCAGATCCGCAAGTCGGGCGAGCCGTACCTGATTCACCCGCTCGAGGTGGCCGGCATCCTCGCGCAGCTCAAGCTCGACGAAGCCTCGATCGTCGCCGGCCTGCTCCACGACACGGTGGAAGACACGCTGGCCACGCCCCAGGAAATCAAGGACCTCTTCGGCGACGAGGTGGCGGCGATCGTCGACGGGGTGACCAAGCTCTCGAAGTTCAGCGCCTCGGAGTCGCTGTCGCAGGAAGAGAAGCAGGCCGAGAACTTCCGCAAGATGATCATCGCCATGGCGCAGGACATTCGCGTCATCCTGGTGAAGCTGGCCGACCGCACGCACAACATGCGCACGCTCGACCACATGAAGGAAGAGAAGCAGGCGCGCATCGCGCAGGAGACGCTCGACATCTACGCGCCGCTGGCCAACCGGCTCGGCATCTCGTGGATCAAGACCGAGCTCGAGGACCTGAGCTTCCGCTACCTGAAGCCGCGGGAGTTCGCCGACCTCACCGCCCGCCTCGGCAAGCGCAAGCAGGACCGCGAGCGCTTCATCACCGACGTCATCACGCTCATCGAGACCAAGCTCAAGGAACGCAACATTCCCGGCGAGGTGAGCGGGCGCTTCAAGCACCTGTACAGCATCTACAAGAAGATGCGTGGGCAGGGCATCGAGTTCGAGCAGGTGCCCGACGTCATCGCCTTCCGCATCATCGTGCCCACCGTGGGCCACTGCTACGAGGCGCTGGGGCTCATTCATCAGCTGTGGAAGCCGGTGCCGGGCCGCTTCAAGGACTTCATCGCGATCCCCAAGCCGAACATGTACCAGTCGCTGCACACCACGGTGATCGGGCCGCTGTCCGAGCGCATCGAAGTGCAGATCCGCACCAAGGACATGCACAGCGTGGCGGAAGAAGGCATCGCCGCGCACTGGGCGTACAAGGAAGGCAAGTCGACCATCTCCAAGGACGACGAGAAGTTCGCCTGGCTTCGTCAGCTCATGGAGTGGCAGCAGGACCTCAAGGACCCCAAGGAGTTCCTCGACACGGTGAAGGTCGACCTCTTCACCGACGAGGTCTTCGTCTTCACGCCGCGCGGCGACGTGAAGAGCCTGCCGCGCGGAGCCACCCCGGTCGACTTCGCGTTCGCCATTCACTCCGACGTGGGCAGCAAGTGCGTCGGCGCCAAGGTGAACGGCAAGATCGTGCCGCTGCGGTACAAGCTCAAGAACGGCGACCAGCTCGAGGTGCTCACCAACCCGGCGGCGCACCCGTCGAAGGACTGGCTCACCTTCGTCAAGACCAGCCGCGCGCAGCAGAAGATCCGCGCGTTCATCAAGCAGCAGCAGCGCGAGAAGAGCCTGCAGCTCGGGCGCGAGCTCACCGAGCGCGAGTTCCGCCGCTTCGGGCTCACGCTCAACAAGCTGATCAAGAACGGCGAGCTCAAGCCGCACGCCGAGACGCTGGGCTACCGGTCGGAAGACGACATGCTGGCGGCCATCGGCTACGGCAAGGTGCAGCCGATGCAGCTGGTCGAGCGGCTCTTGCCGCCCGAGAGGATCCAGGAGACGCGCGAGAAGCCGGCCGACGAGAAGCCCCGCAGCGAGAACGGCCTGGTGGCGGCGATGAAGATGCCGATCACCGACCTGGCGCGGAAGGTGCTCGGGCGGCCGTCGAAGAGCGGGGTGTCGATCGGCGGCGTCGACGACGTGCTGGTGCGCTTCGGCCGCTGCTGCAACCCGGTCCCCGGCGACCCCATCGCCGGCTTCATCACCCGCGGCCGCGGCGTCACCGTGCACACCGCGGGCTGCGAGAAGGCGCTCGCCACCGACCCCGACCGAAGGGTCGACGTGCAGTGGGACACCCGGTCCGACTTCAAGCGGCCGGTCACGCTGCGGGTGCTCACCGCCGACCGGCCGGGGCTCCTCGCCGACATCTCCCAGATCTTCAGCCAGAAGAGCGTCAACATCTCGCAGGCCAACTGCCGCGCCACCGGCGACGATCGCGCGGTGAACACCTTCGAGGTCACCATCAGTGACCTCAAGCAGCTGACCGAGGTGATGCGCAGCATCGAGCGGCTGCAGGGTGTCTTTTCCGTGGAGCGCGTATGAGCCGGAAGGTCCTCGAGTCGTCGCAGGCCCCCAAGGCCATCGGTCCGTATTCCCAGGCGATCTCCGTCGAGCGCGGAACGATGATCTTCTGCTCGGGGCAGATCCCACTGGATCCCAGGTCGGGGCAGCTGGTGACCGGCGACATCCGGAAGGAGACGGAGCAGGTACTCGCGAACCTGAAGGCGGTGCTGGAAGCTGGCGGGGCGAGCTTCGCCCACGTGGTGCGCTGCACCATCTACCTCACCGACATGAACGACTTCACCGCGGTCAACGAGGTCTATGGCCGTGCCTTCACCAGCGCGCCGCCGGCGCGGGCCACCGTCGCCGTGGCCGCGTTGCCCAAGGGCGCCCGGGTGGAGATCGACGCCATCGCGGTGACGTAGCTAGAGTTCGAAGGGCTTCTTTCGGGCCGTGTCTCGAGCGTGCGCATGAGCTTCAAGCGTTGGGCAGCGATGGTGACGGTGGCCGCGTGCAGCGCGAGCTGGGCGCAGGCGCCGGGCAGCGACTGGACGCCGCCGCCGCTGGTGCCTGCCACGCCGGCGCCCGAGCCGGGCTCGGCCCTGGTCCCGCCGAC
>JAIBBQ010000144.1 GCA_019694595.1 Myxococcaceae bacterium | reverse complement strand
CCGCCCGCGCCGCCGCCGCTGCCCCCATCCACGCCGCCGTCGCTGATTCCTCCGTCGGTGCCTCCATCGGTCGCGGCTGCGGTGCAGGTCCCCAGGGTGCAGACGAGCGCGCCCGCGCAATCGCTGTTCAGCGCGCACGAGGCTCCCGCCGGGCGCAGCACGCGCACCGGAAGCGCGAGCGAGGGAATGGCGCTGACCGTGGCACGAACCCACGCCTGCCCGATGAGCCGGGCGGGGATCTGGACCGTCACCGAGGTGGGGGTCCAGCGCAGCACCTGCGCCGCCACCCGCTGCCCGCCCGCCGTCTCCAGGCTCATGAGCGGGTAGTTGGTCGGCGAGCTCAAGGTTCCGCCGCCAGACCCTTCGACGAGCCCGGTGAGCTTGGTTCCCGAGAACGTCGCGGTGCCGCCTGCGATCACGGTCGCCGGTCCGGACAGCGTGGGGCGCGCGGCCTCGACCGGAGCCCGCCCTTCCTCGTAGAGGTCGGCGGAGGTCGCGAACGATTCGCCCCCCGCGACGAAGATGGTCCCATCAGGCAGCAGCGTGCTGGTGCCGAAGTCGTGAATTCCGTTGTTGGTGATGGGCGTGGTCACCACCAACCGCCACGGGTCGATGAGCGAGGCCTTGCCAGAGCTCCCGCCGGACACCAGCAGCCGGTCGTTGAGCAGCCGGACCGCGCTCGCTCCTTCCCGGATGCCACCGTTCAAGCTCGCCGACGACCAGCTCTCGGTCGCGACGGTGAAGATGTCGACGGTGGACACGGCCGCACCGCTCGCGTTCGTTCCCCCAGCCACGAAGACCCGGCCGGCCGAGAAGGCAACGCCGGCGAAGGCGTGATCGGCGCCCATCTGGGTCGAAGCTGCTTCCGGCGTCGCGACCAGCGTGACGGGGTCGATGTACGCACCGTGGCGCGGCGCCGAGCTGGTCTGCTGGCCTCCGACCACGAAGAGCCGGCCGTCGGGGAGCACCACGACCGAGTGGCCGAAGCGCGCCGCGGGGAGCAGGGTGGGCAGGAGCGTGAAGGTCCCCGCCTTGGGATCGTAGACCTCCGCGCTGCGGAACGCCGTGGTGCCGTCCCAGCCGCCGGTCACCAGCACTCGCCCGTCGGGCAGGAGCGTCGCCGCGTGATCGCTGCGCGCGGTGTTCAGCGCGCCGGTGGCCGTCGTCATCCCGCTCATCGGGTCGAAGAGCTCGGCGCTCGCCTGGCGAGCGCCGGTGGCGTCGATGCCTCCCGCCAGCAACACCCGGCCATCGGTCAGCACGGTTGCCGTGTGGCGCGCGCGCGCCGCGGTCAGCGACGGCCCCAGGGTTGCAGCCAGGGTCCTGGGCGCCAGCAGCGTCGTGCTGGCGACGGCGACCGAGCCAGTGGCTCCGCCCGCCAGCCACAGCCGGCCGTCGGCGAGCAAGGTCGTGGTGTGGTGGGCTCGCCCGACGGGCAGCGCTGGGCTCGCGGTGAACTTCTGTCGCCCGTCCATGAGATCAACCAGCCAGGCGTCGGACTGCGCCCACAGCGTGGGCACGCAGGTGTTGGGCGACGGCGCGGCCCAGCCCCAGCGACGCTGTCCCCCCACGACGAGCAGATCGTTGGTCGGCAACAGCACGGCGCCATGAAACTCGCGTGCGCTGTCGATGCCGGTGCCCGAAGGAGCGTTCATCAGCTGCGTCTCGCTGAACGGCCCGGTCGTCAGCTCCATGATGTCCGAGGTCGTAAACACCCCACAGTTGATGTCGGCGCTGCCACCCGCCACGAGCACCAGGTTGCCGTTCGGCTCGAGGATGCTCTGGCCCCCGGTCTGCACCGTGCGCTGCACGTCGTACGGGTGAGGAATGGTGAACAGCGAGGTCGCCTTGAGATCGTAGACCCCGACGCGCGAGCCGTTGAAGACGGTGCCCGCGCCCGGCATCAAGAGCCCGCCGTCGAAGAGCTGCACGACTTGCCCGAAGTTGATCGTGCCTTCGGGGTACTTCCCCTGGCCCGGAATCCACTGGTCGTTGGCGACGTCGTAGAACTCGACCGACCCGCTGCTGCCGCCGGCGACGACCACCTGACGGGCTCCGGACGGCAGCGTCACCGGGGTCGCCGCGCCGTACTGGTGCGCCGTGTTGGTGCTCGCGCAGGCCTGGACCCCCGCGTCGCTCGGGTCGAACAGCTCGCACGCCCGCTTCGACGAGTCACCCCCGACCAGCAACACCCGGCCGTCGTCCAGCACCGTCGCGGTGTGCCAGCTGCGCGGGGCGGACAGCGCGCCCGCGGGGGTGAACGCCCCGCCGCCGTCGTCGAAGAGCGTGAAGACCTCGAGGTTCGGCGTCGGTCCGCCCGCGAAGAGCACCCGCCCGTCGCGCAACATGGTGGCGGTGTGTCCGGTGCGCGCGAAGGCCATCGGGCTGACCGGCGAGAAGGTCTGCGTGTCGGGGTCGTACAGCTCGGCCCCCTTGAGGCTCACCCCGGCGTCGTCGATGCCGCCGGCCACCAGCACCCGCCCGTTGGTCAGCAGCGTGGTGGAAAAGGAGTGGCGGGTCGTCGCCATGCCGGGAGACCGCGTCCACAGCGGGTCGGCGCGGCTCGCAGACGTGGCTTCGGAAGGGGCTGCCGCAGGTTCCGCGCACGCGAACAGGAGCGAGGCGAGCACACCACCGAGTCGGAATTTCATGTGGCGCGGACGCTAGGACAGGCCCAGCGCCGCGCGCCAGAATCGAAGGAAGCCTCAGGGCGCTTCGTCGGCGACCGCCCGGTCGTCGTCGGCCGCATCGTCGAGTTCCTCCAGCGCCGCCGGTTCCTCGTCGGCCGTTCCCAGCTCCGCGGCCGGCTGCACCTCGGCAGCCAGGGGGGCGGGCGCCGCCGCGGCCGGGGTGAGCGTGACCCGGCAGCTGCGGCCCCCGGTGAGCTCGAGCTCGAGCACCGCGGGCGAACCCTTGGAGACCGACCGGAGGCACCCGCCCGGCGTCGCGGCCACCGCGCTCCCCACGGTGATCTTCACCGTGCGCGCGGCCATGGTGGGGTCGCTCACCGCGAGGAACGCCTGGCGCGGCACCACCCGTGCGGACAGCAGCACCGGCGCGTTGCTGTGGACCCAGCCCAGGCCTCGCGAGGCCCCGCTGGCGTCCTTCCACTGCACGGTCCCGGGCTGGAAGAAGGCTGCGCCCAGCTCGTCCAGCGCGACCGGCCCTTCGGTGTGCCAGCTCACCGCCCCCAGCGCGGCGGTGTTCGACAGCACCGCCACCGGCGGCTTCGCCGCCCAGGCCTTCATGGTGTCCACGTCGGCGTGCGGGACCGCGGCCCAGGCGAAGGCCGTGGTCTCGAGCGTCCCCGCGCGGTTGCCATGGTCGTGCCACACGGTGAGGTAGCGCTGCTCGATCGGCTTGCGGTCCGCGTTGGCGCGCTGCTTCGGCAGCGGGAGCGCCCTGAACTGCGCGTCGGTGAGACACTTTGCGTTGGTGAAGGGCGACGGCTGCGTCACCCGCCGCTTGCACCCGGTCCGAAGGAGGTGGGCGGTGGTGACTTCCGGCGCGCCGAAGAAGTACGCGCCCAGGTCCTGGTACACGAGGTACTGCAGCCGCTCGCTGCGGGCCGCCCACTCGACGCCCGGCTCCAGCGTGCGCGGGCCGGCCGCGGTCCCCAAGGTGATGGGGGCCTGGCCGTCGCGCGCGGGCCACTGGCCCACCACCGTCTCCACCGGATCGACGCAGCCACGGCAGCGCACGCCCGCAGCGAGCGACACCACCGCGCCGTCGAGGAAGAACCAGCTCTTCTTCGCCTTGAGCGGCGTCGCCCGCTGCATGAAGTCCATCGCGGCGACGCCGGTCTCCCCTTCGGTCACCGAGCCCACGAAGGTGCCCGCGTCGGGCGCGCGCTGGTACGCCGACAGCGCGCACTTCGCCGGCTTCACCGAGGTGTCGACCTTGATGCACGCGTGGTCGCCCGCGGGGCTGCGCAGCACCGTGATGCCGGGGATGCGCAGCCAGTCGTAGGTGGCCTGCGTCGGCATGCCGCGCTCCGGCATCCATTCCGGGTCCACCGACAGGAGCAGCCGGCCGTCGGACTGGCGCGCGCCGCGGGCGTGGCCGTCGGAGTTGATGCGCTCCCCGGGGGCGGTGCGCGGCGAGTGCAGCTTCACCGAGGCGAAGAAGTCCGAGCGGCGGTAGGCCGCATAGTCGGACACCGGGAAGGAGAAGAACCCTTCCGGGCCTTCCGCCGCCGCGGTGCTCGCGGGCCAGCCCGACGTGCCGACCTTGGCGAGCGCTTGGCGCGTCAGGCCGCGCTCCCAAGGACTGAACGGGAGCGTGCTGCCGCGGTGCTCCTGGGCCAGCGCGTGCACCAGGAGTGCGCGCACCCTGGGCTGCCACGCCGCGTCTTCCGGGCCGAAGCTGGCGAGCGAGAGCCGCAGCCAGGCGCTGAAGTGGCCCTTGCCGCCACCGTGACTCGAATGGCGCCCCGCGACGCTGGGGTCGAGCCACAGCCCCCAGGTGGAGACGCCGCCGCCCACGGTGGTGAAGTGGACGAAGTTGCGCAGCGCGCCCGCCGACGGCTGGTACGCGGTGCCCGCGGTCAGCCAGAGGTCGTCGGCCACGTCGAAGGCGAGCTGCGAGCCGTACCCGCCGACGTACAGCATGTGCACCGCCCGGCCGTGCATCTGCATCGAGCCGTCGCTCTGGATGCCGGGGGCCCCGTCCTTCACCGCGAGCACCTCGTTCAGCCGGGTGCGCACCGCCGCCAGGCGCTGGGGCGAGCGCTCGGCGATGCCCAGCGTCAGGTGGGCCTTGATGTTCCAGGTGAGGTTCGCCGCCGCCCAGTGCGCGTCCGGGTTGTCGGTCACCAGCTTCCGCGGAACCTCGCCCATGAAGTGCTTCCACTGGATGGCCGCGCTCAGGCGAGCGGCGAGGTCCTTCAGCACCCGGCGCTTCTCGAGCGGCAGCCCGCTCGACGAGTAGGACAGCTCGCGCAACAGCAGCACCGCCTTCGCGCTCGCGCCCGGGGTTCCGATCATCCACCCGAACCAGTTCCCGCATTGCTTGCTGTTCTCGGTGAGGTCGAAGCCACAGCTGCGCGACGCTTCCTCGATCTGCGCCGCCGCGTCGGTGAGCGCGAGCCGGGCACGGTTCACCACCGCCGCGTGGTGGAAGTGCCGGCTCCCGTGGGTGAGGTAGGCCTGCGCGAGCGTCGCCGCCGACTCCACCTGCGACTGCACGCACTCGTCGTAGACCGTGTGCCGCAGGCGAGGCGTGCGCGCCATCAGGTGGCAGTTCCGCTCGTCGTACCGCAGCGCCGGGGTGAGGCCGTCGTCCAGCGTGGCGAAGTCGGCCGGCTTCGGGGTCACCCATTGACCGTCGGCGAAGGCGTGCGGCGCCATCAGGTCGTCGACGGCGTCGTCGAAGCCGCCGTCGGTGACCACCGTGGGCACGTACTCGTCGAACCAGCGGTTGCGCAGCGTGGTGAGCTCGACCTGCTGCGCGGCGGTGAGGCTCTCGCCTTGCGAGAGCTCGGCGTCGAGCTCGTCTTCGGCGCCACAGGCCGCGAAGGCGATTGCGAGCAGACAGGCGAGGCGGGAAGGGCGGCGATGGGTCGGTGCGCGATTCATGGCCCAGGTATCGGCAGCGGCAACCCCTTGGTTTCCGGCTCAGATTTCCGAGTCGACTGCATGCGACAGGTGTCGGCTCGAGCTGACGGTGGGGCGGGAGCAAGTCACCGGAACCAGGCGAGCGCGCGCTTCGCCCGGGTGTCGTCTGCGGTGGACGTCAGCCGCGCGTGACGTGGCCTGAAGGCAGCGCGCGGTCACGGCGGCGGCGGGCTTTGCGACTAGAACGTGCCCATGCGCGCACTCGCCCTGGGCCTGCTGCTCACCGCCTGTACCCACCGCGTCGACGCCGAGCTGTCGCACCTCGCGGGGACCGAGTTCATCCTCGCGCGGCTCACGGTGGCGCCCGACGCGCCGGTGAAGGTGCACCTCACCGTGCCGCGCGGCTTCCTGCCCCCGGGCCGCTCGACGGTGGTGCTCACCTTCTTCTCGATGTCCCCCGAGTTCGTGACCCGGCAGCTCCGCGAGCAGGTCGGCGGCAAGCGGCAGCCGCTCGCGGTGGAGCGCGTCTTCGACGGCTCCGGTGACCTGGAGCTGGACTACGAGCTCGTGCTGCCGATGAGCGAGACCCAGACCCACGAGGGCCTGGTGACCAGCAGCTTCGTGAGCGGCCAGAGCGTGCACCTCACGGGCAGCAACGTGCTCCCGTTTCTCAGCCTGAAGAACGGCGAGCCGCTGCGGCGCCCCGGCGCGGTGATCGTCGACAGCCCAGGGCGGGTCGTCAGCTCACTCCCGCGAGAAGGCGACCGCTTCGTGGTCGACGACTGGACGAAGCTGCGCGCGGCGACGTTCCAGACCGGCAGCTTCAGCGAGGTGCTCTCGCCGCTGGGAACCCGCTTCGTCTCCCCGGACCTCGAGCCGCGGCACCTCGAGCACCTCGCACGGCTCGAGAGCAGGGCGGAGCCGCTGCTCAACGGCTGGCTGGGGAGCCGTCAGCGCCTGCGGCTGGTGACGACGCACCGGGTGCCCGATCCGTCCGGCTTCTTCTTCGACGGCATGCAGTGGGAAGAGTCCATCGTCACCCGCGGACCGAATCACCCCAGCGACGTCGTGTGGGACCGGCCCAACCTCGTGCTTCTCCACGAGCTGGTGCACGCGCACCTGCCTCCGGCGCCGGGCCTCCCGCCGTGGATCGTCGAAGGCGTGACCGACTACTTCGCGCTCCGCGCCGCCATGACGCTCGCTCAGCTGCCCGAAGCGCGGATCCGCCCCGCGGTCGAGCGCGCCCACGATCGGCTCAGCCGCTACCAGTCCGGCCAGTCGGTGCCGTACCAGGCTGGCCTGGTGCTGGGGTACTGCATCGACGTGCGGCTGCGGCACGACGGCACCACGCTCGCCAGCGTCCTCACGCGCGCCAACGTCCGCGCCGGCGGTCGCGCCATCGCCAACAGCTACTGGGAAGAGGAGATCGCCCTGGCCTCGGCCGCCGCGGGTGCGCTGGTGCTCAACGCCAAGACCGACCCGGTGCTCGATCCGGCGGACTGTTTCGTGGAGGCGGGACTCCCCGAGTCCCCCCCGCTCACGCTCGAGGAGCGGCAAGTGGCCAAGCGACGTGCGGGCGCCTGGCTGGGCTCCCTGCTCAGCGGCCACATGCTCGGGCTCGTCTACGCCGACCTCGAGCCCGGCAAGCCGCAGGCGCCCTGGCGAGACGGCGATCTGCTGCTGACCGTCGACGGCCACGCGGTGGACACCCTGCGCGAGGTGACCCGCGCCGTGGCCGGAGCCAAGCCAGGTCCCATCACGGTCGAGGTGGTCCGCGCGGGCGACCGCGTCCACCTCTCCGTGCCCTGAAGGGTCAGCGCTTCTTCTTCTTGCGGTCGCGCTTGCGCTCGTCGGGCACCGCGCTCGCGCTCGTCGTGCCGCCGCCAGCCAGCGCCAGGCCGTCGAAGAGCTCCGGCTCGGCTTCCTGCGGCAGCGCGCCCTGGCTGCCCCACTTGGTGAAGAGCCACCAGATGCCGCCCATCGCCAGCAGCGCGGCCACGCTCATGCCCACGTACTGCTCGTCTTCCCAGCCGGACATGCCGGGAATCGGCCCGAGGTGAATGAACTCGGTCATCGCCGCCATCGCGCACAGGAGCACCGCCACTTCCCTGCGTTTCTCGTAGAGGCAGGCCACGCCCATCAGGAAGCAGTAGTAGTAGCAGGTGAGCTCGGCGCCGAAGACGATGTAGCCACAGCCCATCGCCGCGGCCATCCAGTACTCCACGCCGGTGTGGCGAATGGCCAGGTAGATGAGCGCCGCCGCGCCCAGCAAGATGGCGATGAACGCCACCTTGAGGTCGCGGAACTTCTCCAGGCGCCCGTTCTTCCACCCCTGCCAGGCGTCGATCTGCGAGCCGTCGCGCATGTTGCGGCCCACCATCGACGGCCGGTAGCCCAGCACCGAGCGCAGCCCCATGTGGTTGGTGAGCGGCGTGTTGGCGTGCTTGGTGGTGTTCTGCGCGAAGCGCACCCAGGTCTGCGCGCCTTCGCCGATGGCGAACGACGCGGGAATGAGGAGGGCGCAGCCGAGCGCGCCGCCGGCCACGAAGCGCAGGAACCGGGGGTCGAGCTTCTTGTGGAGCCGCACGTACTCCACGCCCGCGAGCAGCGGGCCCAACACCAGGAGCCCGGGGAACAAGCGCAGCAGCGTGCAGTAGGCGAGCGAGAGCCCGGCGAGGAAGAACTTCTCCTTCTTGAGCAGGCACACCACCGCCACCGTGTAGAAGAGCCAGTCGTGGCGCAGGAAAGCGCCGCCGGTCCAGTAGTAGCGGTTGGGGAAGTTGCACCCCAGCATCAGCATCGACAGCGCGAAGACGCGCGGCCCGAACGCCCAGTAGATGAGCGCCGCCGCGAGCGCGATGTAGAGCGGGTCGATGAGGTTGAGGCTGGTCACCTGCTCGAGCGTCGCCGGGCCGGTGTTGGTGAGCAGCCAGCCCATCAACGTCCACACCGGGGTCGCGTTGTAGCCGTGGTCGTGGTGGATCTCCTTCCACCGCTGGTCGCTCACCCGCCCGCGGAAGAAGTCGATGTCGCGCTTGAAGGCTTCCCAGCGCGCCGGCGTGAAGTGCGACGTGCAGATGGTGGGGTCTTCCACCAGCTTGTCGGTGTGCACCATCACGTTGGTGCGCAGGTCGGTGATGATGCGCTTCTTCGCGTTCTCCGCGATGACCCGGAACTGCGGGTCGGACGCGCCCTTCTCCAGGTCGGCGACGATGGAGCAGTCGTAGAGCAGGTCGTACCCGAGCTCGGGCGCGTACTTGCTGCCCATGTAGTAGTGGTACGTGTCCCAGATGTGCAGGAAGTTGCCGAAGTGCAGGTGACCGAAGTTCGGGTACGCCAGCGCCCCGCCCAGCCCCAGCACCACCAGGATGCGGTCGCGCGTGCGCTGCAGTTCCTTGCCGCGCCCCTGCTCGGTCAGCCAGTGGCCCCACAGCACCACGCCGCCGAAGGCGATGGAGATGAAGAACTGCACCGTGTTCGCGGTGTTGTCGTCGCGCACGAACTGCACCGCGAGGAACAGGATGAGCCCCAGCGCCCCCAGCGGGAGCAGGAGGCTCGAGTCGTCCTTCTTCGTCGCTTGGGGGGCAGTGGCCATCGCAGGTCGTCTCGAAGGGGTGTTGAAGGCGCTGTCGCTTAGCCGATACCACGCGCGGCGATCCACCAGGGGTTTCGCCCCGATGGCCCGCGGGTGGTGAAACGCGCGAGCATCGCCAGAGTGGACCGCCTCGCCGAACGCCAGCGCCCCGAAGGGCCCGCTCAGGGCACCCAGCGCTGGCACCGCCTGCTCTTCTCGCACTGGGAAGTGCCCGCCGAGGCGCTCCGGCCGCTGGTGCATGAGCGGCTCACCCTGGACACCTTCGAAGGCCGCTGCTTCGTGGGCGCCGTCGCCTTCACCATGCAGCACGTGCAGCCGCTGCGCTGGGCGCCCCGCGTGCCCACCGCCACCGAGTTCTTCGAGGTGAACCTGCGCACCTACGTGCAGCTCGACGGCGGGCAGCCCGGGGTGTGGTTCTTCTCGCTCGACGCCACCAGCGCCCTCGCCGCCTGGGCCGCCCGCACCTTCTGGCACCTGCCGTATTGGCATGCCGCCATCGCCTCGCAGGACGACGGCGAGCGCGTGGCCTGGCGCTGCCACCGAAGGCGCCCCGTGCCTGCGGAGTTCGAGGCAAGCTTCCGGGTCGGCCTGCCGCTCCCCAGGCCGCTCGAAGGCTCGCTCGAGTTCTTCCTCGTCGAGCGCTACCGGCTCTACGCCGCGCGAAGAGGGAAGCTGCTGTCCGGCCAGGTGCACCATGCGCCGTACCCGCTGCACCAGGCGCACGCGCAGACCGCGACCGACGGGCTCCTGCGCGCGGTGGGGCTCACCGGCGGGGCGCGCACCCCCGACTACTTCAGCCCCGGCGTCGACGTGGAGATGTTCCCGCTGCGGCCGGTGTGAGAGTCTCCAGCAGTTCCGGGGGCTTGAACGACCCAGCAGCTGCCGCACAGATCGACCCGGGCGTTCGGCCGTTTCAACGGCCACGCCATGCGCCAAGGAAAGAGAACCGTGCTCACTCCCCGCGTCATTCGCCTGCTGAGTCTCCTGAGCCTGCTCGCCGCGCCCGCGGTCAAGGCGCAGGGCATGCTCATCCCGTCGGACACCACGCTCAAGCCGCTGGGCATCAAGTACCAGCGCGTCTCGGCGGAGATCAAAGACGGCACCGCGGTGACCCGCGTCGAGCAGGTGTTCGTCAACGACGGGCCCCGCCAGCTCGAGGCGCACTACGTCTTCCCGCTGCCCAAGGGCGCCGCGCTGCAGGAGTTCTACCTGTGGATCGACGGCAAGAAGACCAAGGGCGAGGTGCTGGAGAAGGAGAAGGCGACGCAGATCTACGAAGGCATCGTGCGGCGCCTGCAGGACCCCGGGCTCCTCGAGTACATCGACACCGACGCCTTCCGCGCCCGCGTCTTCCCGGTGCCCGCGCACGGCGAACAGAAGATCGAGCTCAGCTTCAGCCAGGTGCTCGACTTCCGCGGCGGGCTGTACGCGTACCACTACCCGCTGGGCGCCAGCGCCAAGGGCGCGCCGCCGCTCCAGGTCCGCCAGGACTTCACCTTCTCGGCGAAGATCGCCAGCAAGGAAGCGCTGCGATCCATCTACTCGCCGACCCACAAGCTCAGCGTCTCCCGCCAGGGCGAGAACGGCGCGGTGGTCGGCCTCGAGCTCGGGCCGGGCACCGACATCTCCAAGGACCTCGACCTCTACTACTCGGTGTCCGACAAGGCGGTCGGCCTGTCGCTGCTCACCCACCGGCCCAACGGCGACGAGCCCGGCTACTTCATCGCGCTCATCGCCCCCAAGGTCGAGCTGAAGGACAGCGAGATCGTCGGCAAGCGCATCACCTTCGTCATGGACACCTCGGGCTCGATGATGGGCGAGCGCATCAAGATCGCCCGCGACACCCTGAAGTACTGCGTGACGCGCCTCAACCCGAAGGACGAGTTCAACGTCATCCGCTTCTCCACCGACGTGGAGTCGCTCTTCGAGACGCCGAAGCCTGCCACCCCCGAGAACGTGCAGAAGGCGGTCGCCTTCAGCGCCCAGCTCGAGGCGGTCGGCGGCACCGCCATCGACGAGGCGATGAAGCGCGCGCTCAAGGACGGCCTCAAGAGCGAGAAGCCGCACCTGGTGATGTTCATCACCGACGGCCAGCCCACCGTGGGCGAGACCGACGAGAACGCCATCGCGCTCAACGCCAAGGGCGCCAACGTGGGCAAGAGCCGCGTCTTCGCCTTCGGCGTGGGCGACGACCTGAACGCGCGCCTGCTCGAGCGCCTGGCCAACGAAGGCAACGGCACCACCGACTTCGTGCGCGACGGCAAGGACTTCGAGGTCAAGGTGTCCGGCTTCTTCGACAAGGTCTCGAACCCGGTGCTCGCCGACCTCCAGCTCGACCTGGGCGCCTTCACCCCGTTCGACGTGTACCCCAAGCGCCTGGGCGACCTCTTCAAGGGCCAGCAGCTGGTGGTGATGGGCCGCTACCGCACGCCCGGCGACGGCACCGTGGTGCTCAAGGGCAACGTCAACGGCAAGCCGCAGGTCTTCGAGTACCGCGCCAGCGCCGCGAGCGACGAGCGCAAGCAGGACTTCATTCCCCGGCTGTGGGCCATCCGGAAGGTCGGGTTCCTGCTCGACGAGATCCGCCTCCACGGCGAGAAGGCCGAGCTCAAGGGAGAGATCGTCACCCTGGGCAAGAAGTTCGGCATCGTCACCCCGTACACGTCGTACCTGGTGGTCGAGGACAAGCCCGCAGTCGCCCAGAACCGGGTCGACTTCGTGCCGCCGCCGCCGCCCCGCCCGATGTGGCCGAGCAGCTCCAAGGCGCTCTCGCGCGGCAGCGAGGGCGCGGGCATGGCGCCTCCCGCCGAGGCCGCGGCGGCGCCTGCGCCCGAGTTCGACAGCGTCTTCGGCGGGAGCGGGAAGGGCGCCGCCGAGAAGAAGGCCGACCTCGGCGCCGCCGACGGGAAGGACGCCATCCGCGTCGCCCAGAAGGTGAAGGCGATGAAGGAAGAGGAGCGCGCCGGGGTGAGCGACGACGCGGTCCGCACCGCGGGTGGCCGCACCTTCATCTGGAACCGCGCCTGGACCGACGTCGAGCTTCCGACGGGCGGGAAGCAGCTCAAGGTGAAGTACCTGTCCGAGGCGTACTTCGCGCTGCTCAAGGCGCGGCCCGAGCTCAAGGCCGCGCTCGCTCTGGGCGACCGGGTGGTGGTGCTGGTGGCGGCCGGCAAGTCCGTCGCCATCGCCCCCGACGCCGGCGAGACCACGGCCGACGCGGTGACCGCTTTCCTCAAGTGACCGGCGGCTCCAGCAGCCGGTTCAGCGTCTTGAGGTCCAGGTCGAGCGTCTCGCAGGTGCGGCGCTTGTGGCCTTCGCAGCGCTCCAGCACGAAGGCCGCGTAGCGCCGCTGCAGCTCGCGCATCGGCACCAGGGTGTCGCCGAAGTCGGTGCGCGGGCTGCCGCCCGACGGGACCAGGCGGGGCAGGGCGTCGGGGCCCGCCTCTTCCTGGCCACCCAGGATCACCGCCCGCTCCACCACGTGCTGCAGCTCGCGCACGTTGCCCGGCCAGTCGTGCGCCGCCAGCACCGCCATCGCCGAGGCCGACAGCCGCCGCACCGGACTCGCCGGGTGGCGCTCGCGGCTCGACTCCAGGAAGTGCTCCACCAGCTGCGGCAGGTCGCCGGGGCGCGCGCGCAGCGGCGGCAGCTCGAGGCTCACCACCTCCAGCCGGTAGCGCAGGTCGGGGCGGAAGGCCTCGGTGCGGCTCAGGTCGCGGTGGGTGGCCGAGATGACGCGCACGTCGGCCACGCGTTCCCGGTCCTCGCCCACCGCGCGGTAGCGCCCGGTCTCCAGCACCGCCAGCAGCTTGGCCTGCATCGCGAGGCTCAGTTCCCCCACCTCGTCGAGGAAGAGCGTGCCCCCTTCTGCCGAGGCGAAGAGCCCGGAGCGCGAGCTGGTGGCGCCGGTGAAGCTGCCCCGGGCGTGCCCGAAGAGCTCGCTCTCGAGCAGCGGCTCCGGCAGGGCGGCGCAGTTGACGCTCACGAAGGGGCGCGCCGCCCGCCGGCTCTCGGCGTGGAGCGCGCGCGCCACCAGGCCCTTGCCGGTGCCCGTCTCGCCGAGGATCAGCACCGGCACCTCGGCGTCGGCGAGCCGCCGCACCAGCTGCACCACTTCCTGCATCGCCGCCGAGCGGCCGACGATCGACGGCAGGCTGGCGCCCAGCGAGCGGGTGAGCGCCCGCGACTCGCGGCGCACCTTCACCTCGTCGAGCGCCCGCTCCAGGAACAGCGCCAGCTCGTCGGAACCGAAGGGCTTGGTGAGGTAGTGGTGCGCGCCCCGGCGAATCGCTTCCACCGCGGTGTCCACCGCCGAGAAGGCGGTCATGATCAGCACCGGGGCCTCGGGCGCGACGCGGCGGCTCTCGGCGAGCAGCTCGAGGCCGTCGTGGCCCGGCATGCGCAGGTCGGTCACCAGCGCGTCGTGCACGCCGCGCGACACCTCGGCGAGCGCGCCCACCGCGTCGCTCAGCGCCACCGCGTCGAAGCCGCGCGCGCGCAGCTCGTCGGCCAGCGCGGCCGCGAGCTCGGCCTTGTCGTCCACCACCAGGACGCGGGTGCCTCGGGTCATGGCGTCTCTCCAGGTCGAAGCGGGAGCGTGAGGGTGGCCTGGGTCCCGCCGCCGTCGCGGGGGCGCAGGGTGAGCGTGCCGCCGTGGTGGCGGGCCAGCTCCTGGGTGATGGCGAGGCCGAGCCCGGTGCCGCCCGCGTGCGCGCGCGTGGTGACGAAGGGCTCGGCGAGCCGGGTGGCGACCTTCGGGTCGATGCCGTGGCCCTGGTCGAGCACCTCGAAGTCGAGCTTGCCGGCCTGGGCCCGCAGCCGCACGGTGACCGTGGTCCCCGGGGCGCTCGCCTGCACCGCGTTGGTGAGCAGGTTCACCAGCGCCTGGCGCAGCAGCGTCTCGTCGGCCTGTACCTGCGGCAGCCCGTCGGCGGCCTCGAGCTCGAGCCGCACGTTCCCCGCGGCGTAGCGGTGCATCACCGCCTTCGCGGCCTCGCGCGCCACCGCCACCGGCGACAGCGGGCCGGTGTGGGGGGCCTCGCCGCGCGCCAGCGCCAGGAAGCCGTGCATCACGCTGCGCATCGAGGCCACCTGGTCGAGCACCGCCGCCACCGCCGCCTCCGCCGACTCGTCGAGCGCGTGGCGGCGCAGGCTCTGGGCGCGCGAGGCGATCACCGTGAGCGGAGTCGCCAGCTCGTGGGCGATGCCGATGGACAGGGCGGAGGCCACCGCCACCCGTTCGGCGCGCCCCAGCTGCTCGTCGCGCTCGCGCTCCAGGCGCTGCCGGTCGAGCGCGTGCTCCAGCGTGAGCCGCTCCCGGTCGCGCAGCAGCGCGGTCACCCCGAAGCCCAGCACCATGCAGCTGGTGAGCACGATCGCCAGCGCGGTGAGCAGCTCTTCGCGCTGGGCGTGCTCCCGCTCCGGCACCGCGGAGGCGAGCACCAGCACGCCGAGGTCGCTCGCGCTCGAAGGCCGGTAGCTCGCCACCGCCCGGCGGGGCGGGAAGCCCAGCGCCACCGCCTGGGCGCGGTCGAGCACCTGGCTGCCGTCGAGCCGGGTGAGCAGCGCGGTGAGGCCGGACGCGCTCGAGGGGAGCGCCCCCACGAGCTGCTCGCCGTGGCGCACCAGCACCAGCGTGGGCCGCGGCGTCTCCAGCGTGCCGGCCACCTGCAGCAGGCCTTCGATGGCCGCGGTGCGCGCCGCCGCGTCCTCCGCGCCGGCCGCCCGGGCGCTGGCGAGCCGGGTGTCCAGGTCGAGCGCCAGCGCGTGGGCGAGGGTGGTCTCCGAGAGCGCCAGGCGGTCGATGGCGGCCGCCGATTCCCGCTCGGCGTCCCACAGCGCGAGCATGATGACGGTGGTCACGGCCAGCACCATCGCGATCACCAGCGCGGCGTGCCGCATGGCCTTGGCTCCTAGCACAGGCGCCCCGTCGCCCTCCCGTGGCGGGAGTTTCTCCTGCGCCGATGCGGGAAATTTTCCCGCCTCGGCCACCGGCCCGGGCCCGGCTCCTGGGCGGCGGCGCTGGCATCGGGAGTGCAACCGCCGGCGCCGTGCTCTGGCTGTCGGTGGCTCTCGTCCTTCGCGCGGCGCCCATTCCCCTCGAGGTCCCTCCCGCCAAGGCGGTGAGCCTGGAGGAGGCCCTGGCCCTGGCGCGCGCGCAGCACCCGGCGCTGGAGGCGAGCCGGCAGCGCGTCGCCGCCGCCCAGGCTGAGGTCGACGCGGTGTCTGCGCTCTGGCTGCCCACTGCGGGCCTGGCGGCCGAGCTGGTCGGCGCCACCGCCAACAACTCCACCGCCACCGTGCTGTCCACCTCGGCGGTGGACCTGCCCCGCATCGGCTCGACCAAGGTCACCGCGACGCCCGACTTCGCGCCTTCGGCCACCAGCCTGGTCGCGGTGGGGCTGCGACAGCTGGTGTGGGACTTCGGCCGCCAGGGTGCACAGGGGAAGGTGGCGCAGGCCCAGGCCGCGGCGGAGCAGGCGCGGTCGAGCCGCACCGCGCTCGGGCTCGACTTCGACGTCACCCGCGCCTTCCAGGCGGTGCTCGCCGCGCGCGCCGTGCTGGAGGCCTCCGAGCAGGCCTACGCGCGGGTGGTGACCCACCGCGACTTCGCCAAGGTGGCGGTCGACGCCCAGCTGCGGCCTCCCATCGAGTTCACCCGGGCGGAGGCCGACGTCTCGCGCGCCGAACTCGGCCGCCTGCGGGCGCTGAGCGCGGTGACCGCCGCGCGCCTCCAGCTCGCCGCGGCCGTGGGGGGCGCGGACCTCCAGCTCGACGCCCGGGGAGCACTGCGGCCGCCCGAGCCGCCGCCCAGCCTCGAGCAGGCCCGCGCC
>JAIBBQ010000143.1 GCA_019694595.1 Myxococcaceae bacterium | reverse complement strand
CGGCGCGTCGGGTGGCGGGGCCGCGGGCGGTGGGGTGGGCGGTGGCACCGGGAGCAGCGGCGGCGGCAGCGGGGGCGGGCAGGTCGGCGGTGGGAGTGGCGGCGGCGACGCGGGGGCGGACGCGGGGTTCGACGCCGGAGTCGATGCGGGCCTGAAGGACGCGGGAGTCGACGCGGGGGTGAAGGACGCCGGTCCCTTCGACGCGGGCAGTCCCTTCGAATGCGACCCGCCGGGCGACGCGGGTGCGCCGTTCCTGGTGCGGGCGGTGGCGGCGAACCTGAGCTCGGGCAACTTCCAGAGCTACGACGGCGGGCACGGGGCGCGCATCTTGATGGCGCTGCAGCCCGACGTGGTGATGCTCCAGGAGTTCAACGTGGGGGACAATTCGACGGCCGCGGTGCAGGCCTTCGTCGACGCGACCTTCGACGGCGGCTTCTTCTGGGTGCGCGGTGCGAGCGGTCAGCAGATCCCCAACGGGGTGGTGAGCCGCTGGCCGGTGCTGGCCCAGGGCGAGTGGGCGGATCCGCAGGTGCTCAACCGCGCCTTCACCTACGCGCAGGTGGACCTGCCGGGGCCGCGGGACCTGTGGCTCGTGTCGGTGCACCTGCTCACCTCGAACGCGATGGACCGGGGCCTCGAGGCCAAGGCGCTGGCACGCGCGCTCAACCTGCAGGTGCCGGCGAAGGATTTCCTGGTCATCGCCGGCGACATGAACACCACCAGCCGCTCGGAGCTCGCCTTCGACAACCTGCAGGGGCGCGTGGTGGTGACCGGGCCGTACCCGACGGATCAACAAGGCGTCGACGGGACCAACGGCTCCCGCGTGTACCCCTTCGACAACGTGCTCGCCTCGCCGTGTCTGCAGAAGAACCAGGTGCCGGTGCAGCTCGCGGGCTCGAGCCTCGACGGCGGGCTGGTGTTCGACACCCGCAAGTTCACCCCGGTGGTGCCGCCGGCGCTCTCCACCGACAGCGCGGCGCCGATGATGCAGCACATGGCGGTGGTGAAGGACTTCCTCGTGCAGCCGTGACGGGGTGGTAAGGACGAGCGAGACGCCATGTCCATCGTCGACCGCCTCAAGCTGTGGCGCTGCCAGCACGTCGGGCGTGACGTGCGGGTGCTCGGCCGGGTGTGGATCCACGGCGACGGTGAGATTCACGTGGGCGACGGCGTGGTGCTCGACGCGTCCGAGGCGCCCATCGAGCTGCGCACGGCCAAGGGTGGCCGGCTGGTCATCGGCGACTACGCGCGGCTCGACGGCGGCTGCTCGCTGGAGGCCGAAGGGCGGCTCGAGCTGGGGCCCCACGTGCGGGTGATGGCCTTCGCCAAGATCATCGACAACCACTTCCACCGCGTGACCGGGAACCGCCACGAGCGGCCGCCGCCGGGGACGGTGGTGCTGGAAGAAGGCGTGGTGGTGGAGCCGTACGCCATCGTGCTGCCGGGCGCGCACATCGGGAAGGGCGCCCGGCTGCTCAGCCGCACGGTGGTCACCAAGCGGGTGCCCCCGGGCGCGACGGTCAGCGGCAACCCGGGCAAGGTGATGCCGCCCAGGCCAGCCGGCCCTTGACTGGCCTGTCCAAGGGAGTACGCGTTGGCGACCCATGCCCACCGTGCTCCTGCTGGAAAGCGTTCACCCCGTCGCCGACGGTCTGCTCAAGGCCGAAGGCTTCACCGTGCAGCGCATCGACGGCTCGCCGAAGGAAGCGGAGCTGTGCGAGCGCATCAAGGGCGTGCAGTACCTGGGCATTCGCAGCAAGACGCAGGTGACGCCCAAGGTGCTGGCGGCGGCCGATTCGCTGCAGGCGGTCGGGGCGTTCTGCATCGGCACCAACCAGGTCGCGCTCGACGAAGCGCAGCGGCGGGGCGTGGCGGTGTTCAACGCGCCGTTCTCCAACACCCGCAGCGTCGCCGAGCTGGTGATGGCCGAGGTGGTGGTGCTCTCGCGGCACCTCTGCGACCGGGTGATGGAGATGCACCAGGGCGAGTGGCGCAAGGTGGCGACCGGGAGCCACGAGGTGCGCGGCAAGACGCTGGGCATCGTGGGCTACGGGCACATCGGTTCGCAGATGGGCGTGCTCGCCGAGTTCTTCGGCATGCGGGTGTGCTTCTTCGACGTGGCGGCGAAGCTGCCGATGTCGAACAACCAGTCGATGCCGTCGCTGGACGCGCTGCTCGAGGCGTCGGACTTCGTGACGCTGCACGTGCCGGAGACGTCGCAGACCAAGAGCATGATCGGCGCCAAGCAGCTGAAGAAGATGAAGAAGGGCGCCTGCCTCATCAACTACAGCCGCGGCACGGTGGTGGACCTGGAGGCGCTGGCGGAGGCGCTCAAGAGCGGGCACCTGGGCGGCGCGGCGGTCGACGTGTTCCCGGAGGAGCCGGAGTCGAACACCGCGAGCGGCTTCAAGACGCCGCTGCAGGGCCTGAAGAACGTCATCCTCACGCCGCACGTCGGCGGCTCGACGCTGGAGGCGCAGGAGGCGATCGGCCGCGAGGTGTCGGCGGCGCTGTCCAAGTTCGCCAAGGCGGGGGCGACCACCGGAGCGGTGAACTTCCCGATGGTGGAGCTGGCGCCGACGCCGGACACGCACCGCGTGGTGCACGTGCACCGCAACGTGCCGGGCGTGCTCCGCGACGTGAACACCATCGTCTCGGACCTGAAGGCGAACATCCAGGGACAGATGCTGAGCACCACGCCGGAGATCGGCTACCTGGTGATGGACATGTCGAGCCCGGTGGCGAACGAGGTGGTGGGCCGGCTCAACGCGCTGGACACGACCATCCGCGCGCGCGCGCTGTAAGGGGTTCGGCCGATGAGCGACGCCAAGAGCGAGAGCGTGCTGCTGGCCGCCGCGGTGGTGGAGAGCGGCGTGAAGTACGACCAGGCGATCCGCACCGGCCACCACACGTTCCACTCCGACGAGCCGAAGGACCGCGGCGGGGCGGACACCGGGCCGGCGCCGTACCAGCTGCTGCTGGGCTCGCTGGGGGCGTGCACGGCCATCACCTTGAAGATGTACGCCGAGCGCAAGCAGTGGGACCTCTCGGGGCTCACGGTGCGGCTCAAGCTCCTGCGCGAAGGCGGCGTGGAGCGGGTGGAGCGCGTGCTCGGCGCGGGGCCGCAGGTGACGGCGGAGCAGCGCGCGCGGCTGGTGGAGATCTCCGCCAAGACGCCGGTGACGCTGACGTTGCTGCGGTCGATGGCAATCACCACCACGTTCGCGCCGTGAGCACGTCGGGGGTGGAGCTGATCCTCGCGGCGAGGTCGGCCGACATCGGCGGCTTCGCGGTGCTGCGGGCGCTCCCGCAGGCCAAGCGGCGCATGGTGGGGCCGTTCATCTTCCTGGACCAGATGGGGCCGGCGACGATTCCCGCGGGGGCGGGCACCGACGTGCTGCCGCATCCGCACATCGGGCTGTCGACGGTGACGTACCTCTTCGAGGGCGAGCTGCACCACAAGGACACGCTGGGCTCGTCGCAGGTGATTCGCCCCGGCGACGTGAACTGGATGACGGCGGGGCGGGGCATCGCGCACAGCGAGCACACGCCGGCCGAGGTGCGGGCCACTGCGCGGCGGCTGTTCGGCATCCAGATCTGGGTCGCCCTCCCCGCGGCGCACGAGGAGACGGCGCCGGCGTTCACCCATCATCCGAAGGCGTCGCTGCCGGTGGTGGAGTCGGGTGGGGTGACGGTGCGGGTGGTGGCCGGGCAGGCGTTCGGGGTGCGCGCTCCGGTGAAGACGCACTCCGAGCTCTTCTACGCCGACGCGGCGCTCGAGGCGGGCGCGGTGCTGGAGCTGCCGCCGGAGCACGAGGAGCGGGCGGTCTTCGCGGCGCAGGGCGACCTGGAGCTGGCGGAAGGCGTGCTCAAGCAGGGCGAGCTCGCGGTGCTGGAGCGCGGGGAGCAGGTGCTGGTGCGGGCAGGGCAGGACGCGCGGGCGCTGGTCTTCGGCGGTGCCGCGCTCGAGTCGCCCCGGCACATCTGGTGGAACTTCGTCTCCAGCTCGAGGGAGCGCATCGAGCAGGCGAAGGCGGACTGGAAGGCGCAGCGCTTCGGCGCCATCGAGGGCGAGACGGCGTTCGTGCCGCTCCCGGAGCGGTAGTCGGCTCGCGAGGAATCCGCGCGGCGTCGCAGCAGAGGTTTCGTGGCCTGCTCACTGCCCGGAATGGGGAGGGGTGTCGGGTGACCGAGGCCGGCCGGCCTCCCGTCGAGTGCCCCCACCCCCTGCCTTGGCCGCGGTGAGGAGCGCGCTCGGACGAGGAGGCGCCCCGTCGCCGCTGGCCCTGGCACCGTCCCGGAGCGCACCGAGCGCTGCCTGAGCGCCGCCTAGAGGACCTTCCCCGGGTTCAACAGCCCCTGAGGATCGAACGACGCCTTCATCGCCCGCATGAGCGCCAGCTCGGCCGGGCTCCGGGAGAACGGCAGCCATTCCTTCTTGAGCAGCCCGATGCCGTGCTCCGCCGACACGCTGCCGCGGTGCTTCTGCACGAGCTGCATCAGCTCCCGGTCGACCTCGTGCACCGCCGCGAGGAACTCGCTCTTCCCCTGCGCGTCGGGCTTCATCACGTTCACGTGCAGGTTCCCGTCGCCGATGTGGCCGAACAGGCACAGCTCGAACTCGCGGTAGTTCTTCGCCAGCAGCGCCTCGAACGCCTCGCAGAACGCGCCCAGCTCGGCGATCGGCAGCGCGATGTCGTTCTTGTGCGGCAGGCCCGTGGCCGAGAGGCTCTCGCTGATGCCTTCGCGGTAGTGCCACAGCGCCTTCGCCTGCTCCGCGTTCTGCGCCAGCGTACCGTCGAGCACCTCGCCCGCCGCCATGCGCGCCTCGAGCCACGCGAGGAGCGCACCGTCCTTGGCGTCCTCGACCTCGAGCAGCACGTAGTGCGAGGCCTCGGCGCCCAGCGGCGAGGGCACCGCGCGGTGTCGCTTGAGCCGCGCCAGGCACTTGTCGGTGAAGAACTCGAATGCGTTCAGCACGAACGGGCCCTTGCGCGCCTGCGCGAAGAGCTCGAGCACGCCTTCGAGCCCGGGGACCGCCACCAGCAGCACGTCCACCGTGCCGGGGAGCCGGGTCAGCTTCAGCGTCGCCTCGGTGATGACCCCCAGGATGCCTTCGCTCCCGATGAAGACCTGGCGGAGGTCCACCCCGGTGTTGTTCTTCTCCAGCGCGCCGTTGAGCTCCAGCACCTCGCCGTTCATCAGCACCACGGTGAGGCCCAGCACCCACTGCCGCGTGAGCCCGTAGCGGATGACCCGCACCCCGCCGGCGTTGGTGGCGATGTTCCCGCCCACCTGCGAGCTGCCCTTGGACGCGAAGTCCACCGGCCAGAAGAGCCCGGCTTCCGCGCAGTGCCGGTGCACCGCCTCGGTCACCGCGCCGGCGCCAACCCGCACCGTGAGCGCCGCGGTGTCGATGGGCCCCAGCGTGCGCATGCGCTCGAGCGAGAGCACCAGCTCACCCTGCGTGGCCATCGCGCCGCCCGCGAGGCCGGTGCGCCCGCCGCTCGGCACCACCTTCACGCCGTGGGCGGAGCAGAGCTTGAGCAGCGAAGAGACTTCCGCGGTGCTGCGCGGCCGCGCCAGGTACGCCGCCCTGGGCGCGAACACCTTCGTCCAGTCGCGCCCGTACGTCTCCAGGTCGGACGCGTCGACCGACAGCACGCCGTCGCCGAGCTGCGCCCGGACCTCCTCCGCGAACCCCATCTACGGCCTCGCGGGGGCCGCGGAAGGCCCGAACGGACTGCGGAACTCGTCGAGGCCCGCCGGCTTGGGTGACGGCTTCACGTCCACCGTGCCCACCGGGTCGAGCGGGAAGAGCGTCGCTTCCTTCGGCAGCAGCGTGGGCGCCAGCGCCGGCGGCTGCTTCGCCTGGGTGCGCTTGAGGTCCGCCGTCTCCAGCGCCTTCGCCGCCGGCTCCAGCGGCGCGTCCACCTTCGCGAGCTTGAAGCCCGTCTGCCAGGCCCGCCCCAGCGACGCCTGCGCCGCGTCCTGGTCGCCGCGCTTCGCCGCCACCAGCGCCAGGTCGTAGTGGGCGCGGCCGCGGGTGCGCCAGTCGCCCGCCGCCGGCGCCTTGTCCACCGCCGACTGCAGCACCGCCTGCGCGGTGTCCAGCTGGCCGAGGAGCGCCAGCACGTAGCCGTAGCGCACCAGCGCCTCCGCGCGGACCTGCGGCGACTTGGCGAGCCCTTCCAGCATGTCGCGCGCGTCGGTCAGCTTGCCTGCGTCGACGTAGCGGCTCGCCAGCTGGAGCTGCAGCTCCGGGCTCGTCGCCACCAGGGCGAGCGCCGCCTTCGTCTTGGCGATCGCCTCGTCGTGCTTGCCCTGCCGCGCGAGCGCCTTGGCGAGCCGCGCCTGGACGAAGGGCTCGGCCGGCGCGAGCTTGAGGTAGTCCTCCCACACCTTCTGCGCCGCCTCGTGCTTGCCCAGCGCCGAGAAGAGCTCGCCCTGGTAGCTGCGCGCGAGCAGGAAGCCCGGGTCCACCGCCACCGCCTCGAGCAGCACCGCCTGGCCCGCCTCCGGAGACGTGTAGCGCGTCACCAGCCAGAAGCGGGCGATCCAGTACAGCGAGAGGTCCGCCCACTCCACGTCGAGCGGCTTCAGCGTCTCGATGGCCTTCGCCCCGTCGCCGTTGATGGCGTACGCGAGGCCGAGCGCCGCGCGCGCCGGGGCGTTCGCCGCGTCGGCCGCCAGCGCCTTGGTGCACGAGGCGATGGCGCGCTCGAGCTCCGGCGCGTCGAGCACCGCCGGGTTCTCGATGCCCATCGGCTGCCGCAGCACCCGCGCCACCCCGTCGGCCGCCGCCAGCGCCGCCTCGTCGCTCGCCGCGAACACCGGCACCGCTTCCTTCTTGCGGCCCTTCACCGGCTCCACGTCGAACAGCAGGTCGCTCAGCGCCTGCGCCGCCGCCTGCACCTGCAGGTGCGCGCCCTTGGGCAACACCAGCGTCTTCTGCTTCGTCTTCTTCCCCTTCACCGCCGTCGCCTCCAGCGTCAGGCCCTTGGGTGTGCGCTTGAGCGTGCCGCTCACCCAGCGCTCGGCCCCGAGCAGCCGCGCCCCCAGCGCCGCCACCGCCGCATCGCCGAGCTTGTCCGGCGAGAGCCCCTCGTGCGCCGCCATGCCGAGGATCTGCTTGGCGTGCGGCCCGATGAAGGCCCTGGGAACCGCGGTCCGCTCCATCGTCCACAGCTGGATGGACAGGCCCAGCGCCGCGTCGTCGGGGTTCTCCACCGCGAGCGGAAAGACGGCCACCGGCTCGTGCCGGGCCGCCGGGTCCCAGAAGTCGGCCGCCGCGGCGGGCAGGGCGGTGAGACAGACGAGCAGGGCCAGGCGCATGGAAGAAACCTCGCGTCGAAGGGGGTGCTGCGGGGGCGCAGTTTCCTCTACGGTGCCGTGGCTCCCAAGCGATTCCATCGTCCGCATGCACATCAGCGTCTTCGAGCTCTTCAAGGTGGGCATCGGCCCGTCGTCCAGCCACACGGTGGGGCCGATGCGCGCCGCGCGCCGCTTCGCCGAGACCCTCGGCCCCGCCACGCCCGTCGAGCGCGTGCGCGTCGAGCTCTTCGGGTCCCTGGGCTTCACCGGCAAGGGCCACGGCTCCCACCTCGCGGTCACGCTCGGGCTCCTCGGCGAGAAGCCCGACAGTCTCGACCCCGACGCCGCGCCGAGGCTCTTCACCGCCGTCGAGCAGGCCGGCCGGCTGAGCCTGCTCGGCAGCCGCCCGGTGGCCTTCGAGCCCGAGAAGGACATCGTCTTCCACCGCAAGGAGAAGCTGCCGCTCCACTCCAACGGCATGCGCTTCTCGGCGCTCGGACCGCACGGCGTGGTGCTCGAGCAGCGCGTCTATTACTCGGTGGGCGGCGGCTTCGTGGTCAACGCCGACGGCACGCCCGACGGCGGCAGCGGCGCGCCGCCGGTGGTGCCGTACCCCTTCGACTCCGCCGACGACCTGCTGCGGCAGTGCGAGGAGTCGGGCCTCAGCGTCAGCACCCTGATGCTGCGCAACGAGTGCTCGCAGCGCTCCGAGGCCGAGGTCCGCAGCGGGACCTTGCGGCTCTGGCAGGTGATGGACGCCTGCATCGAGCGCGGCTTCCGCCAGGAAGGCATCCTCCCCGGCGGCCTCAAGGTGCAGCGCCGCGCGCCGTCACTCCACCGCCGCCTGCGCGCCGAAGGCCGCAACCAGGTCGACCCGCTCCTGGCGATGGACTGGGTCAACCTCGCCGCGCTCGCGGTCAACGAGGAGAACGCCGCCGGCGGCCGGGTGGTGACCGCGCCCACCAACGGCGCCGCCGGCCTCATTCCCGCGGTGCTCTCGTACTACCGCCGCTCGGTGCCCAACGCCGACGACGACGGCACGGTGCGCTTCCTCCTCGCGGCCGCCGCCATCGGCGCGCTCTACAAGAAGAACGCCTCCATCTCCGGCGCCGAGGTCGGCTGCCAGGGCGAGGTCGGCGTGGCCTGCAGCATGGCCGCCGGCGGGCTCGCCGAGGTGCTGGGCGGAACCCCCGCGCAGGTCGAGAACGCCGCGGAGATCGGCATGGAGCACAACCTCGGCCTCACCTGCGACCCCATCGGCGGCCTGGTGCAGGTGCCCTGCATCGAGCGCAACGCCATGGGCGCGGTGAAGGCCATCAACGCCGCGCGGCTCGCGCTCGCCGGCGACGGCACCCACAAGGTCTCGCTCGACAAGGTCATCGCCACCATGCGGCAGACCGGCGCCGACATGAGCAGCAAGTACAAGGAGACCGCGCGCGGCGGCCTCGCGGTCAACATCATCGAGTGCTGAGTCCCTGGCAGTGGCCCGCCTGGAGCGTGGGCCTGGTCGTCGAGCGCCTCGGGTGGCTGCCGTTCCCCGCGCGGCCCTGGCCCCGCGAGCTCTGGGTGGGCAGCCGGGCCGACTGCGCGGTGCGCGCCGACACCCCGATGCTGAATCCGGTGCACCTGCGCGTCACCCGCCGCGGCCGCCGCGACGAGCTGGAAGCGGGGCCCGGCCTCACCCTGGTGGAAGACGCCGGCGTCGACGTGGTGACGCTGCGCCACGGCAAGCGCTTCAAGGCCGGCCGCACCTTCCTCTTCCGCGACCTCGCCGGGCCCGCCCGCGCGCCCGAGCTCGAGGCCGCGCTCCTCGCCCGGCCCGACGACGAGGTGCTCCTGCGCGCCTACGCCGACTTCCTGGTGGAGCAGGGCGACCCCCGCGGCGCGTGGATGAACGGCCAGTGGATGACCGAGCTCCGCGGCGGCGACGGCGCCCAGGGCTACGTCTCGCTGTGGGCCCACGCCGGCCTGCGCGGCGTGCTGGCGCACCGCCGGCTCGGGCTGGTCGACCGCGTGGAATGGATGGGGCCGGACCTCGCGTCCGCCCAGTCGCTCGGCGCGCTCCTCGACGACTGGGAAGGCAGCTTCCTGCGCGCGCTCACCCTGCGCGGGCCGCTGCCCCGCGGCGACGAGCCGCTGCCGTACGCCGACCGGCTGGTGCGCGCGCTCGCACTTCCGCCGACGCTGCGCACGCTCGAGCTCGGCGAGCCGCTGCTCGACGAGACGTGGGCGCTCCTGAAGGCGCGCTGCGTGCGGCTCGAGCGGTAGCCCGGGCGCCGGCGCGTCAGGCGCTGCGCAGCACCAGGACCTGGCCGAACTCGCCGCGGCGCTCCGACAGCGCCAGCGCGCCCGCGCTCACCTGCCCGAGGAAGTGCTCGCCGAAGCCGTCGAGTGGCCCCCCGGCGTAGACGACGATGGGCTTGCGCCGCGCCAGCGCGCCCAGCTGCGCGGCCACGTCCTTGGCCACCTGGCCGCGGAACGGGTGGTACAGGAAGAAGATGGTGCCGGCCGACAGGTCGGCGTCGCGCACGTCGCCGTGCACGAAGCGCACGTCGGGCAGCGAGAGGCTCGAGGCCGTGGCCCGCGCCACCTCGACGAAGCGCTCGCCGAGCTCGATGCCCACCACCCGGGTCGCCGCGCTCGCCGAGACGGTCAGCGCCAGCTTGCCGCTGCCCGAACCGAGGTCGATGACCACGTCCTTCGGCCCGGGCTGCGTCACGGTGAGGAAGTCGGAGATGCGCTCCGCGCGCGACGACAGGTTGGGCGAAGCGTCGGTGTGGACCTGGGGGCCGTCGCTGTGGCGCGGGAGCCGGTAGAGGCCGTCGAGGTGGTCGTCGGCGGGCGTGCCGGAGTCCTGCGGGTTCACCGTGAAGCCCAGCGACTCCCAGCTCTCGCGGAACAACCGGGCGCCGACGGGTCCACCGGTGCGCTGCGCGGCCACCACCGCGCCTTCGGTCTCGAGCGCCAGGTGGACCTCCGCCGCGCGCGCGAGGAACGCCCGCCAGACCGCCTCGCACCCCGGAGCCCGCTCGAAGTCGCTCGAGAGCAGCCGCTCCTCGACGTTGTCCCGGACGAACCGGCAGCCTTCCGACAGGCGCCACAGGCCGCCCAGGTCGAGCGCATCGAGGGCGCCCGGCAGCAGCCGGCGAGAGACGCGCTCCACCCACCAGGGCTCGCCGGGCACCGCGTCACTCTAGCGGAGCGCCAGGGCCGGCTGCCCGAGCTCAGCGGATGACGGTGTCCGGGTCGCAGATGGCGACCGAGGTGCGGCGGCCGCTCGCGGCGTAGGTCGCGCGGTACTTCACCACCCGGCGGCTCAGGTTGCCGGCGTGGTCCACGTTGGAGTCGACGATGCAGTACTCCACGTCGAGCTCGGCGCCGTTGCCGCCCGACGGTGGGCGGGCGACGAAGTGGGCGAAGTTGTTGTGGCCCGAGGTGAACTGCAGCTGCTTGTTGGGCCCGGTGTGGGCGCCGAAGGCGCGCTTGCGCTCCGGGCTCATGCCGTTGCCGGGGTTGCCCAGCGGGCCGATGACGAACTCGTTGATGTCGCCGAAGTCGGTGCCGGGCGCGTTCACCGAGCCCGCGGCCGAGAAGTGCACGTCGCCGCCCAGGAAGAAGAAGCCCCGCTTGCCGTTCTGCTGGAGGTTCTTGATGTGGTTGAGCAGCTCGTGGCGCTGGTGGGTGAAGGACCAGGAGCTCGCCTTCGCCCCCGGGAAGTCGGTGAGCGGCTGCGGCGCGATGATGATCTTGAAGTGGGCACGCGAGTCCGAGAGGCCCTGCTTGAGCCACCGCAGCTGCTTGTCGGAGATGATCTCGTCTTGCCCCGGGCGACGCTCGGAGCGCAGGTCGAGCAGGAAGAACTCCGCGGTGTCGCCGTGCGCGAACGAGCGCCAGATGCGGTCGGGGTCTTCCGCCTGGCGCCGCAGGCCCATGTTGAGCACGTAGGCGTCGCGCGCCGCCCGGCCCGCCGGGGTGTCGTAGTCGCTGGCGATGCGGTCGTTGCGGAACTCGTGGTCGTCCCAGGTCGACATCATGCCCGCGGCGGTGTGCAGGTCCTGCCAGCCGGGCCGCGCCCAGAACTGCTGGTAGCAGCGGTTGAAGCCTTCCTCGGTGTTCGGGCTCCCGCCGACGATGTCGGCGTAGATGGAGTCACCCATGTGGATGAAGAAGTCCAACCCCGCCACGTTCGCCGCGTCCTGCAGCACCGGGAAGTTGGTGTGCACCGCGAGGTTGCAGCTGCCCGCCGCGAAGCGCACCACCGGCTGGGTGCCCGCCTTGCCCAGCGTGTGGAACCGGCACAGCCGCGTGCCCTGCATCGAGCCCGGCTCGTAGAAGCGGTACGCGTAGTCCTGGTTGGGCTCGAGGTTCAGGAAGCCCGGCTTGGTGCGGTCGTTGCTCGAGACGAAGCGGTAGTACGCGCCCTGCTCGTAGTTCGCGGTCTGCGGCAGGCCGTCGAAGACCAGGCCCCAGCCGCCGCTCTGCACCTTCCACACGCGCAGGTGCGGCGGCCGCCCGCCACCCGGGTGGCGCGTGGTCAGGACCACCGTGTCGGTGGTCATCGAGCCCGCCCAGGCGTTCTGCGGGAACTTGTCGAGGTTCGCCTGCACGCTGGTGAGCGCGCTCATCTCCGAGGACAGCTCCTCCTCGTCCAGCGGCACCCCGCAGCCGCTGCCCACGAGGGCGGTGCCAGCGGTGGCGAGGGTGGCCGTCTTGAGGAACTCACGTCGCTTGATGGGAGCCATGCGCTCTCCAACAGCAAGCGCGCTGCCAGCGCCGCCCGCACCGCCAAGTCGTCGTTCCGGCAGGGGAATCGCGCGCGATTGCCAAGTGACACACCGCGCTGTTTCGACGGTGGAGCGTACGTGATGTCGATGCTGTCCGTTCTTGGAGGACACCCGGAGGGCTGGTGTGGGCCCTGCAAAGGCCCGCCGGCCATGTCAGCGCAGAGACGAATTTCCTCCGACGGCGAGGGGTTGCGTCGCCCGAGCCGGTGGTTTTTCGAGGCGGTCGTCCTCGCCGCGGCCAGCGGGCTCTCGGCCTGCGGCGGCGGCGGGACCGGAGCCGAGCTGTTCGACGCCGGTCGCGATGCCGGCAACGACGTGCTGCTCCAGGTCGGCGGATCCGACGACGGAGGCCGCGATGGCGGCGCAGTCGACGGTGGGCTCGACGGCGGCCGCGAGGCCCGCGGCGATGCGGGCACCGACGCGGGGCACCGCCGTGATGGGACCTTCTGCGAGCCCTGCGTGTCGAACTCGGACTGCGGCCAGGGCGGCTTCTGTCTCGGCGACGTCGGGCACTGCGGCCTCGACTGCAGCCATGGCGAGGCGTGCCCCACGGGGAGCACCTGCCAGCACCTCAATGCCGGCAAGGCGCCGCTCGCCACCCAGTGCGTGCCCACGGCGAGTGCATGCGGGGCGCGGCTCGGTGCCGGGCCGCAAGTGACGTGCGTCGACACCTGGGCGGGCTACGGCGACGCCTGGTTCGGCACCAACTGCCGCTCGTGTCACCGCCATGACACCGCGTTCCTCTCCGCCGCCGAGGTGCGTTCCGGCCGCGAAGGCATTCGCGTGTCCATCGACGCGCGGATGATGCCCGCCGTGGTGGACGCGGGCCTCTCCGAGGCCGACCGGCGCCGCCTCTTCGTCTACCTGGCGTGCGGCGCCCCCTGAAGGGCATGGCCCGCGCTGATCCGCCTCCGTCGCCCGGGAGCTGTGCTGGCGAAAGGCTTCGGTGTTGCGTCCTGATGGCCTCGTGTATGGAGGCCCCATGAGCACCGCCGTGCAGAAGACGACCACCCCCAAGGCCCGCCCGGCCGAGAACGACCTCGGCTTCGGCCGCTTCTTCACCGACCACATGCTGACGCTGCAGTACGAGCCGAAGCAGGGGTGGCACGAGCCGAAGGTGGTGCCGTACGGCCCGCTCCCGATGGATCCCGCCGCCGGCGTCTTCCACTACGGCCAGGCGCTCTTCGAAGGGCTCAAGGCGTTCCGCGCCGGCGACGGCACGGTGAACCTGTTCCGGCTCGACGAGCACTGCGCGCGCATGGCCCGCGGCGCGCCCCGGCTGTGCATGCCGGTCGTCGAGCCGAGCCTGATGCGCTCGCTCATCCTCGACTTCATGAGGGTGGAGCAGGACTGGGTGCCCCGCGCCCCCGGCACTTCGCTGTACCTGCGGCCGACGATGATCGCCACCGAAGGCTTCCTCGGGGTGCGCGCCTCGCAGCGCTACACGTTCTTCATCATCGCCTCGCCGGTGGGCGCCTACTACGCGGGCGGCGTGAAGCCGGTGCGCATCTGGGTCGAGCGCGAGCACACCCGCGCGGCCAAGGGCGGCCTGGGCGCGGTGAAGGCCGGCGCGAACTACGCGGCGTCGCTGCTCGCCGCCTCGCGCGCGAAGGAGAAGGGCTACGACCAGGTGCTCTGGCTCGACGCCGAGAAGCACGACCAGGTGGAAGAGGTCGGCACCATGAACCTCTTCGCGCTGCTGGGCGACGAGCTGGTGACGCCGCCGCTGTCCGACTCCATCCTCGCCGGGGTCACCCGCAACTGCGTGCTCCAGCTCGCCAAGGGCTACGGCCTCAAGGTGAGCGAGCGGCCGCTCGCCATCTCCGAGCTCACCCAGTCGAGCAAGTCGGGCGCGCTCAAGGAAGTCTTCGGTTCCGGCACCGCGGCGGTCATCTCGCCCGTCGGCGAGCTGTCGTGGACCGGCGGCTCGCTCCAGGTGAACAAGGGCGAGGTCGGCCCCATCGCCGGGCGGCTGTACGAGGAGATCTCCGCCATCCAGCGCGGTGGGCGGCCCGATACCCACGGCTGGCTGACCAAGATCTAGAACGGCGCGCGGGTCACAGCCCGACGCAGAGCACGTTGCTGCGGTGCCCTGCGCCGTCGTCGATCTGCACGGCGACCGTCTCCAGCGCCGAGCACACCAGCACCCCCAGCGTGCCCCACTTGGCGGCAGCGCCCGGGGGCGTGGAAATGGCGGTGTACGGCATGGAACCGCCGCCCCCGCGCACGGTCGCGGTGACCGCGGCCGGCGTCGGGAAGCCCGCAGGGGCGATGTACTTCAGCGTGACGACGGTCCCCACGCCGAGCCCGCCATCGCCCCCGCACTGGGTGGCCAACACCGCCCCGGTGGAAGCCTCGAGCAAGAAGGGACCCGGTGGACTGGTGGTGAACGACCAGGCCGGGAATCCGGCGGCTTCCGGACAGGCGGCCGCGGGAGCGGGCTGGCAGGTTCCACCGGAGGCGCACACGTCGCCGTAGGTGCAGCTGTCGGGGCCGCCGCGGGGACCCGGCTGCACTGCTCCGAAGGCGCAGCTGCGCGACGGACCGGCCTTCACCACACTGCTGTAGGCGGTGGCGCTGGCATACGGGAGCACCCGGCTCGCGGGTTGCTCGACGAGGCTCGCGCTTCCTCCGCTGGACACCGCGGTGACGGCGAAGACGTGCTCCCGGCCGGGCTCCACGAGCCCAGGGGGAAGCGTGAGCGACCTCACCGGGCCGTCGGCCACCAGGCTCCCGGTGGTGAATTCAGGCACCTGCCCTTCGGCGAGGCGAATGACGCGCACCACGGTGCCCGCGTCGGCGGACTTCCATTCCAGCGTGGGCACCGCGCCCGGCGTGAACGTGATGGCCTGAGGCGGCAACAGCCCCGGTGCCGAGTCGACGCCCCCATCCGTGAAGGCGCGAATGGACAGGAGGTTGGCGTACTCGGCGACCGTGCCGCCGTCGGGCCGGGGCAGGGTGCAGCTGTAGCCGGCGGCCGTGGTCACCCGGCGCGACAGCCCGACGTCGAGCACGGTGGTCGGCACCGGCTGGTTGACCGCCGGGGTGACGGGGCAGGCGACCGACGTCAGCGCGACGCCGCCGCACAGGGGCCCGCAGCCTCCGACGTTGGCGTTCGCCTCGATGACGACTCCCAGGGCGTTGAGGGTGCCCCCCGAAGCACCAGGGCACGGCTGCACGGCGGCGTAGTCGCCCGTGCGCATAAACACCTCGACCTGGCTCAGGCCTCCGGCCAGGAAGGGAGCACTGAAGCTGGTGGTCGCCCCGCTCACGGGGGTGAAGCCGCTCACCGGCGCCGTGGCCTCGACGGTGCGCCGGACGCCACAGCCCGAGCCGGCCACCCCCACCGTCTGGTGGAGCGCGAAGACGGTGTCGCCCAGCGCCGGAGCGACGGCCAGCGCGTTGCTGAGGTTGACGGTGCCGACCAGCGACCCGGCATCGGCCCCCAGCATCGCGGTCACCGAGGTCGCCAGCTGGGCGCCCACCGAGACGAGCGTCAGCTGGTCGGAGCTGGCGTAGCTCGAGTGCTTGCCGAGGTTCATCGAGACGAACGTGCTCGGGCCGAGGCGACTGCCGCTCTTGCGGCCCACCTCGGTCCAGCCCAGGTCGACGCGATTCGAGGCAGTCCACACCTCGTTGGCCTGCCCCAGAATCATCATCTCGACGTAGCGCAGGCCTGCGGGCACGCCGGGAATCTCGAAGCCTCCATCGCCGGCCGCCACTCCGGCGAAGCGCGCGAAGCCGCCGTCTCCCTGGGGAACCCAGGCCGCGACCGAGCTCACCGGCAGCAAGCTGACCGTGTCGGCATCTCCGCGGACCGCCGTCGAGACGACGATGGTCGCGCCGGCGGAGCCGCCGCCTGCCGAGCCGCCGCCTGCGGAGCCGCCGCCCGCGGAGCCGCCGCCCGCGG
>JAIBBQ010000142.1 GCA_019694595.1 Myxococcaceae bacterium | reverse complement strand
CCAGCGGGGGCTGCGCCGTCGGCTGGCGCACGACCAGGCGCGCGCCGCTGCGCTGGCCAAGGAGCGCTGGCGGCGCGTTCGCCCGCGGCTCGAGGCCCTGGCCCGCTGACGGGCGCAGAGTTTTCGCGAGCGGGGGCGAGCGCACCTGAAGGCGCGCACCCCGTGCGCCGCCGCACCCACCGAGGCAACCGTGGGGGGCCGGGCCCCGGTCCCGGCGCGGCCCGTGCAACGCGCGGGACCATGAGCGCCTCGCTCCTCGCCGCCGCCGGCTTCTTCGCCGACCACGCCCACCCGCTGGTGCTCCTCGTCGGCCTGGCCTTCTTCCCGCGGCTCACCCTGCTGTTCGTGGGGGGGCCGTTCGGCGTGCTGCACTGGCTGGGGTGGCTGGTCGCGCCCCACCTGCTGGTGGCCATTCTCGCCACCGGCCAGTACTGGAGCACCGACCCGTTTCTCTGCGTGGTGGCCTGGTTCTTCGCCTTCGCGGGCACGGGGAGCGAAGGGAAGCTGGCGCACGTCTCCTCGCGGCGTCGCTGGGCGCGCCGGGACGCCTGAGCACTACATCAGGCCGTCGCACTCCGCCGGCTTGGGCGCGCCGCAGGCGTTCTTGAGCAGCGCGCGCGCGCAGGCGGCCTGCTTGTCGGCGCGGTCCTTGGAGACCGGGGTCTTGCGGCTGGTGTCCTTGCACGCCTTGGACACCGCGAGGCAGCGGTCCTTGCCGTCCTTCTGGCAGCTGGTGGCGTGGCACTGGGCGCCGGCCCACAGGTCGCACAGCCAGCGCTCCGAGTAGGTGTCGGGCTTGACGCCGGTGGAAGTCGACAGCACCGCGGCCGCGAAGAGGGCAGTGAGCATGGCTGGGAAAGAGTGTAGCCGGATCCGCTTGGCCTCCGAAGTTCTCTGCTACCGTCCGGCCCGCCATGGACAGCACCGAGCTGGGACTCGAGGAGCTGAAGCACCTGCGCCACGTCAACCGCACGGTCGACGACCTGCTGGAGGAGGCGCTCAAGAGCCGGGAGAACCTGGAGCAGACCTTCACCCGCATCTTCCCCGAGCTGCTGGTGCTGGCCGGGGCGGCGGGCGTGGCGGTCACCAGCCTCGACGAGGAGCTGCAGGTGCAGACCTGGAGCAAGGGCGACTTCGGGGGCACCTTCCCCGGCACCTTGCTCGCCGGCTCCCGCTGGGGCGTGCGGCGGGTCGGCCCGGGCACCCTGGTGAGCCAGGCGCTCGACGTGGTGGGCACCAAGATCGGCGCCATCGGCCTCTTCTACGAAGGCGACCGCACCCAGGTGGACGACGCCGCCAGGCTCTCGCGGCTCCTCGACACCATCGCCGAGCAGCTCGACACCGTGCTCGCCTCCATCCAGACGGCGAGCGAGAAGCACCAGCTGCTCGTCACCATCAACCACTTCCTGTCCAACCGGGTCTTCGAGGTGGGCATGGACCAGGCGGTGCGCGCGCTCTGCGAGAAGGTGCGCCTGCCGGGCTTCATGCTCGTCTTCCGCGACGCGGTGGAGTCGGCGGCGCTGCACTACCGCACCTACCAGGACGGGCAGCTCCAGTTCAGCTCCAACGGGATGAAGGACCCCCGCATGGAAGCGGTCATCAAGCAGCACGGGCCGTCGGTCATCGGCGCGCAGGACAAGAAGCTGCGCGAGGCGCTCGGCAGCCAGCGCGCGGTGGAAGCGGTGCTCATCTCCGGCGTGGGCGAGGCGCATGCGCTGGGCAAGATTCTCGTCTGGAGCGGGCAGGGCGGCTTCTCGGCCTACACGATGGACCTGCTGCGCCTGCTCGCCTCGACGCTCTCGCAGCGGCTCATCGACTACAACCGCGAGCGCATTCACCTCTCGCAGTTCTTCTCCGGCCGGGTCATCGACGAGCTGCTCAAGGACCCCGACTACGAGCGGCGATACCTCACCGCGCGCGCGGAAGAGGTGGGCATTCTCTTCGCGGACATCAACGGCTTCACCAAGATCTGCGAGCAGGTGCTCGAGCGCCCGGAGCGCATCGGCAAGTTCGTCGACGACTGGTCGGAAGAGGCGGTGCGGCTGATTCACCGCCACGGCGGGGTGTTCGACAAGATGGTCGGCGACTGCGTCATCGGCCTCTTCGGCCCGCCGTTCTTCACTTCCTCGGGCGCCGAGCGGGCGCGCGACGCAGTGCGCGCGGCCATCGAGATCCAGCGCTTCACCCGCGAGAAGATGAGCACCCACCCGGAGATCAGCCGGCTGTCGGAGATCCTCAAGCTCCCGGGCCTGGGCGTGGCGGTGGGCGTCAACCTCGCGCCGACCTTCTGCGGCCTCTTCGGCCCCAACCGCCAGTACACCGGCTTCTCCACCGGCATGAACCAGACCGCGCGGCTGCAGTCGCTCGGCGGCTTCCGCGAGACGCTGGTGATGGAGTGCGCCAAGCAGTCGGTCGACACGCTCGACGACGCCGACCTCAAGGCGCTGCGCTACGGGCCTGCGCAGGAGACGGCGGTGAAGAACGTCGCCGCACCCCTGCGCTACTTCAAGCTGCTCGACTGACCGGCGCTCCCTGACCCTTCGTCAGTTGGGAATGCCGTTGGTGTGGCAGAGCACGCAGGTCGACGGGTTGGTCATGTTGCCCGTCTTGTGCGGGAAGGCCCACATCGTCCGGAACGTGGTGCCGGTGGAGTCCTTGATGATGCCGGCCGCCGGCTTGTTGTGACACTGCGAGCAGTCGACCGGGTAGAAGTGCTTGGTGATGGTGGCCGCGGTGGCCCTGTCGCTGCAGAAGTTGTTGGCGGTGAAGGTGAGGCCGATGGCGCGGGTCACGCCGCCCCGGTCCTTGATGTCGCCGCCGCCCTTGCTGCACTGGGCGGCGATGGTCGCCGCGCCGGCCGCGTTGGGGTTCCACGGCAGGCCGATGAGGTTGCTGCCTGCCTCGTGACAGGCGTTGCAGTTGGTCGCCGGCGCCAGGGCGTGATCGTACCCGGTGGCCTGCTTCCCGCCCGCGGCGGTGGCGTGGCAGAGCGTGCAGGCGGTGCCGGTCGGCACCGCCGGGTGCGGCAGGTTGTTGATGCCCGTCTGGGTCACCGCGGTGGTGGCGGGTGGCTGGGCCACCGTGAAGCCGCCCACCGAGATGTACGTGGGCACACCCGCCGCGCCCAGCCAGTTGGGCGCCGCCACGGTGCCGGTGCCGGGGTACGAGTGGCACGAGCTGCAGTCCTGCGAGCCGCTCGCGGCGGTGAAGGTCGAGTGGTCCTGCGCGGTGTAGGCCGCGCCCGGCTTCACGTTGAGGTGGCAGTTGCTGCAGCGGCCGGTGGTGCCGTTCATCACCAGCGGGTTCGGGTTCTGCAGGTTCACGTGGAACTTGGCCTGCGCCCACTCCTTGCCGGTGACGCCCGCGGCCGTCGAAGGCCCCACCTGCGTGTGGCAGAAGTTGCAGTCGTGCCCCGTGACGTTGACGTCGGCGTGGGTCAACTGGTCGAAGGTCCCCGCGGGAATGCCGGTGCTCGCGGTGTTCGACGCGGTGGTGGTGGTGGTCGAGTTCGACAGCCCCGACGGCAGGTTGTTGCCCGTGCCCAGCACCGCGCCGTTGCCGTTGGTGGTGCCGTGGCATTCCTTGCACGTGGTGGGCGCGGACTTGGCGTGGAGCGCGGTCGAGGTGCTCCAGGCGCTGCCCGTCTTCTTGGCGTCGGCGAGGTGGCAGGCCGCGCAGTCCTTGCCCGTCACCACCGCGGCCGCGTGGTTCATGTACTGCGGCTTGTTGCTCGCCGTGCTGCCGAGCCCGAAGGTGTACTGCACGGTGCTCGCCTTGGCCCCGGCGGGAGACGACACCGCGTGGCACTCGTTGCAGGTCGCCGGCTGGGCGGTGAGGCTGCCGTGCAGCGCGCCGGTGGCGAAGAGCGTCGCCGCCTGCGGCAGGGTGGTGGCCTTGCCCAGCGCGGCCGCGTGGCAGGTCTGGCAGTTCTGGAAGGTGAGCTGCGTCGAGCGGTGCTTCATCGCGAAGGTGGTGGCCTTGGTGACGTCGGACTTCGCGGCGTCGGCCATCAGCGGGTAGTGGCAGACGGTGCAGTCGCTCGGCTGCGCGGCGCCGATGTTGGTGTGGAAGTCGCCGTCACCCCAGGTGACGCCGGGGCTCGCGTGGCACACCTCGCAGGACACCTGGCTGGCGTCGGTCACCGACTTGCCGCCGATGGTCACCGCGGCCTTGAAGGTGGCCGCGTGGTCCATGGGGGCCAGCGCGCTCGCCGCCTTCTCCACGATGCCCTTGGGCCGCATCTGCACGTGGCAGTCGAGGCAGGCGGTGGGCTGGGGCTTCGCCGCCACCGCGCCGCCCGGCGTGTCCCGGTAGTTGGTGAAGGCGTCGTGGAGCTTGCCTCCGTTGTAGGCGGTCACCGTGCCGTTGGTGTTGGTGTGGCAGTGCCAGCACTTGGTGTTGTCGGGCGCGTTCGACGGCCCGGCGTTCAGCTCCGCGGGCAGCTGCGCCGAGGTGTGCAGCATCGCGTTGTAGAGCGTCACCTGGGCGGTGCTCATCGAGGTGACGAGGTTGTTCACGCCCGAGCGGTTCAGGGTGATGGCGTTGAAGGTGATGAAGTGGTCGGCCGAGCTGACCAGCACCGAGCCCGGGTATTCCTGGCCGTCCTTCCAGTCGCCGCCCGGGAGCATGCCGGTGGCCGGGGCGCCGTAGTTCACGTACTTGCCGGCGGTGACGGTCGCCTGGTGGCAGCCGAAGCAGTCGCCGCTGCCGTTGATGGAGTGGTCGAAGCCCAGGAGCGTGGCCATCGACGCCGCGGTGGCGCCGGGCTGCAGGTCGGGCCGCTGGGACGCGTGGCAGGTGATGCAGGCGTTGGCCGCCAGCGCGGAGCCCGCGTGCACGAAGGTGCCGCCCACCCAGTTCTGGGTGCCGCCCCAGGCGCCGGTGCCCGGGCCGCCGTGGCAGGTGACGCAGTCGGCGCCCGCGCCGTGGGTGATGCCCTTGGCGTTGGTGCCGTAGTCGAAGGGGCTCTTGGTGTACGTGGTGCTCTTCCAGCCGGTGGTCGACGTGGGCCGCTCGCCCGCGTGGCACGGCAGACAGGTCGACGGCGTCGCGCTGCCGGTGGCGTGGAAGACGCCGCCCGCCCAGGTGGTGAAGCCCGGCGCGCTCTTCGCGTGGCAGGTGGCGCACTCGCCGAGCGCGTCGAGCTCCTGGTGGTCGAAGGACAGGTTCAAAGGCAGCGTGGCGTTGGTCGAGGTGAGCACCCCGGTGGGCCGCGAGTTGGCGTGGCAGTCGAGGCACTGGGCGGGCTGACCGGTCGCGCCCAGCGCCGCGTGGTACTTGGCCGGCGTGCCGCCCTTGGTGGCCGCGGCCCAGCCGCCCTGCACGGTCTGCGACGGCGCGGCGTGGCAGGTGCCGCACTCGGCGCCGACCAGCAGCATCGCGCCGGGAGCGCCCGCCGCCCAGGCGACCGCGTCGTGCTTCATCTCACCCGAGGCTGGCGAGCGCGCGGGCATGGTGGCCGTGGGGCCCACGAAGCCCTGGGGCGAGGCCTGGTGGCAGTCGGCGCACTTGGTGGGCTGGGCGAGGTTCAGGTTGGCGAGCGAGGAGTGGAGGTTGCCGGGGAAGTAGCTGCCGGTCGCCGTGTTGGGGTGGCAGTTGGCGCACGACGAGAACGCCGCGCTCACCAGCGCGGTGGTGGCGTGGTTCATCTCCATGGGGAACGTCTGCACGTCGGGCGTCACCGAGGCGATGGAGGTGCCGGAGTACGACGGGAGCAGGGCGTTGACCGTGAGGTCCGACTGCGGGTCGTGCGAGAGGCCCGCGGGCACCTTGCCGCCACCCAGCCAGGTGGCCGTGGTGTGGCAGGCGACGCAGTCCGAGCCGCCCATCGCCGGGTGGGTGAAGCCCGCCTTGGGCAGCGCCGCGAAGACCGTGCCCACGTCGTGGCAGCTCGCGCAGCCTGACGTGATGCCGTTGTGGTGGAACGCCACTTCCGCGCCTGCCGGGTGGCAGGAGAGGCACTTCGCGCTGTCGTAGGCGTAGTCGGCGGTGCCCTGGTGCAGCCGGTCGGTGAGCGTCTTCTCGTGCTCGTGGCAGCCGAGGCAGCTGAACTGGGTGAAGCTCTCGGCCGCCGGCGGGTGGCACGACTCGCAGGCGATGACCCCGTCGATGGCCGTCTTGCCGTACTCGTGCGGGGTGCCGGCGTCGATGGCGAAGAAGTAGTGGTTGGTGGCGTTGATGCCGTCGCCGGGGGGACCGGGCACCGTCTTGCCGGTGCAGCCCACCAGGGCGAGCATCAGGGAGGCCAGATAGGGGCCGGATCCGACGCGGGATTTCTCGGTCATGCAGGAACTCCGGAGCGACGTCGGGGGGCCCACGGGTGTATGAGCAGTGTGCCACGGCAGTGGCTGCCGGAGATCCGGCCCGTGCAGCGCTTTCTGCTTCGGATGCAGCCTGGTGAAACCCAGATGACTCATCTCCTTCGAGGACACCATCTCCTTGCGTGACCCCAAGGTGGTGGCAGAGCTGGTGGCGAGGTGCGCCGCAGGCGACCGGAGTGCGTTCCGGGTGCTGTTCGACGGACATGTGGGTCTGGTGCGGCGGGTGGCGAGAGAGCTGGGGGAACGGGAAGGAGACGAGCTGGTGCAGGAGACCTTCGTGCGAGCGTGGAGCCACCTCGAGTCGCTCAAGGCGCCGGCACTGTTCGGCGCCTGGGTGTCCACCATCGCCCGGCGGGTGGCGTACGCGCGCACCCGCGGTCAGAAGGTCACCGACGAGGCGCTCGGGCGCTTCGCCGCCGAGCTCGACGAGACCGCGGTGCCGCCGGAGTCGGAAGACGTGGCCCTGGTGGTGGTGCGCGAGCTGCTCGATGGGCTGGAAGCCGGCCCGGAGCGCGACACCGTCACCGGCTTCTATCTCGACGGCAAGACGGTGGCCGACCTGATGGTCGAGCAGGCCGCTGCCAAGGGCACCATCACCGCGCGCCTCTCGCGCTTCCGCGCCCGGGTGAAGCGGCGCCTGGCGGCCCGGCTGGTGGCTGCCGGCGAGACTCACCTCAAGCTGGGGAGCGAGTGAACGTGCACCTCGACCCCGACAGCTGGTCGAAGCTCCTGCGCGGCCAGCTCGGCCCCGCGGAGCGCACCGCCGTGGCCGGCCACCTCGCCGAGCCGTGCGCGCAGTGCGAGGCCTTTCTCGAGGCCCAGGGCCCCGACGCGCTCGACGCGGTGCTCGACGCGGTGACGCTCGGCGCGGGAGCGCCTCCGGGCGTCACCCAGCTCGAGGCCGAGGCGGCGGGCGCGGTCGAAGCCGCGCTCGCTCCGCCCCGGCCGCGCGCGCGGCGGCGCTGGGCGGGCGCGCTGTCGGGCTTCGCGGCGGGCTGCATGGCGACGGCGGCGCTGTTCCTCGCGCTGGTGGGCGCGCCCGCGCTGGGCCTGCGCGACAAGGGCCACGCGCCGATGCCGTCGCTGTCGGCCATCGTGGCGGTGAAGTCGACCGACGGCTCGACCCAGCTGCGGCCGCTGGAGTCGGGGCACGCCTACCGCCAGAGCGACGAGGTGTTCCTCACCTACCAGCTGCCCACCGAGTCCTGGGTCTACCTGGGCCGCGCGGGCGAGACGACCGAGCTCTTCTACCCGCCGTCGGACCCGGCCGCCGCCGAGCCCGAAGGCGTTCGCCCGGTGATGGTCGACGGCGTGGTGCACGCCTACGCGCTCTCCGACCTCTCGGGGCCCCAGCACCTGGTGCTGGTGACTTCCAAGGTGCCGCTCACCCGCGAGCAGGCGCTGCAGGCGGTGGCCACCCGCCGCCTCGAAGGGGGCAGCGTGAGCGCGGTGTTCCTCAAGGTGGAGCCGTCGCGGTGAAGCGGCTGGGGGCCCTGCTGCTGGTCGCCGCCTGCGCGACCGGCCGCGACAAGGGCGGCCTGGTCGCCCACCCCGAGGTGAACGCGCCGGACCTCACCGCGCGCTCCGGCCGCCGGCTCGCGCTGCTCATCGGCGTCAACGAGACGAAGGACGAGCTGTGGCCGTCGCTGCGCTACGCGGCGTCCGACGCGCTCGACCTGGCGCGGGTGCTGGCCGACCCCGAAGGCGGCCGCTTCGAGACCGAGGTCACCACCAGCGGCTCCACCACCACCCGCGCGGGGCTCCTGGCGGCGCTCGACCGGCTGGCGGAGCGCAACACCTCGCCCAACGACACGGTGGTGGTGTACTTCTCGGGGCACGGCACGCTGGCGCCCACCGCCGACGGCACCTTCGAGCGCGTGCTGGTGGCGTCCGACACCCGGCACGCGGCGCTGCGCGAGAGCGGGCTCACTTCCGGCGAGCTGGAGCGCCGCTTCGAGTCGCTGCGCTCGCGCCGCAAGGTGCTCATCATCGCCGCCTGCCACACCGGGTCGGGCAAGTCGGTGCTGCCGCCGGAAGTCGAGAAGAGCCTCCAGGGGGTCAAGGGCCCGCGGCCGCTCAACGAGGTCAGCCGGGCGGTGATGATGTTCAGCGCCGCGGCCTACGGCGAAGCGGCCCGCGAGGACGACCGGCTGGGCCACGACATCTACACCAGCTTCTTCCTCGAGGCCCTGCGCCAGAAGCAGGACCGCAACCACGACGGCGCGGTGTCCGCCGAGGAAGCCCACGACTACGCCCGGGCGCGCACGTACTACTTCACCGAAGGCAAGCAGACCCCGACGGCGCAGATCACCGTGGTGGGCGTGGACCCGGTGGTCCTCGCCGGCGAGGTGTCCACCAAGGGCATGCCGGAGCTGGGCTCCTTCGACGAGCGCTGGGCGGGCTCGCAGGTGCACGTCGACGGGCGGCTCAAGGGGGAGCTGCCCGGCATGGTGGCGCTCGAGCCCGGCGAGCACCAGGTGTCGGTGATGCGCGGCGGGGCCACGCTGGCCTCGGGCGAGCTGTCGCTGTCGGCGGGCGACCGGGTCGACGTCGACGCCCTGGTGCTCAAGGACACCGGGGTGACGCTGGGCCTGCGGGCGGGGCCGTCGCTGTTCCTCACCCCGACGCTCAACGCCACCATCGGCGGGCCGGTGCCGCTCGTGGTGGTGGGGCTGGGCAAGGAAGTCGGCCACTTCCGCTTCCTGGGCGAGCTCGGGGCGGGTGGGCTGCGCTCGTCCATCGCTCCGGAGGGGGTGAGGGTGCCGGTCGACCTGGCGCTGGCCCAGGGTGCGCTCGGGGTGCAGTACGTGTTCGACTTCCGGGTGATGAAGCTCTTCACCGGGCCGCAGCTCAACCTGAGCTTCATGTGGCGCTCGGTGCCCGGTCGGGCGGATCTGCCGACCCAGCGGGCGCTGCTCACCGCGCCGGCCTGGGCCGTCGAAGGCCGCTACCCGCTCACCCGCTCGCTGGAGCTGAGCCTCGCGGGGCAGGTGAGCTACTCGCTGCTGGCGCTCGACGGCGTGGTGACCCACGTGGGGGCCGCATCGCTGGGGCTCGGGCTCGCCTGGAGGTTCTTCGAATGAGGTACCTCGTGCCACATCGCGCCGCGCTGGTCGTCGCCTGCTCCGTGCTCGGGGCGTGCGGCGGGTTCACCACGCCGACTCCGGGCACGGAGGTGGCGGTGAGCCTGCGCGAGTCGCTGCCGCTCACCATGGCCGGCACCGCGCACACCAGCCGCCTCGACGAGGGGGCGATGGTGTTCCAGCCGCTCCAGGCGCGGGTGGCGTCGGGGTCGTTCGTCACCGTGACCCAGGGGCCGCTGATCCTCGCCGGGCCGTCGCTCACCCCGACGCTGACCCTGGTCGACCCGGCCACCCTGCCGCGCGGCGACTACACCGAGCTCAAGGTGCGGCTGGTGCTGCTCGACCCCGGCACCGCGGGTGACGTCGCTTTGGCCAAGCAGGCCGGGTTCCCGCTGCAGGTGAGCTCGGCGTGCGAGCTCAAGGGCGAGTTCGACGGCAAGCCGTACCGGGTGCTGTGCACCGAGCCCAAGGAAGTGGTGGTGAAGCTCAAGACGCCGTGGCTGGTGCGCGCGGGCAGCACCGCGCAGCTCAAGCTCACCGTCGACCCCAAGCCCTGGCTCGTGGACGACGGCGAGCCGGTCGACCCGTTCGGCCCCGCGGCGTCGCACGAGATCGCCGAGCACCTGGCCCGCGGTCTCGCCGGCGAGAGCATCGACGACCCCTGAGTCCTTCGGTCGCCGTTCGAAAGTGGCAGCCTTTTGAGGCGTCGGCCCGTCGGGAAACCCGTCGGTATTTCACCGTGGACAGAGGCGAGAACTTCCCCGACTCTTCGGTCGGCGCCACTCCATGGAACTCTTCGAAGTCGCGGCGTTGGTTGGGCTTTTCGTCATCCTCGCGGCCGTAGGCCTGGCCTGGGTCTTCTCGAGCCGCAAGCGCGAGGCGCGCGACGAGGCGGTGCTGCAGCAGAGCATCGCCGCGGCGGCCCACATTCCCCAGACGCTGCACCCGGTCATCGACGGCGACATCTGCATCGGCTCGCTCTCGTGCCTCGCGGTCTGCCCGGAAGGCGACATCCTCGGGGTGGTCGACGGGAAGGCGGCGCTGATCAACGCCTCGGCGTGCATCGGCCACGGCAAGTGCGCGCTCGAGTGCCCGGTGGGCGCCATCAAGCTGGTCTTCGGCACCGCGGAGCGCGGGCTCGAGCTGCCCGAGGTCAACGAGTACTTCGAGACCAGCCGGCCCGGGGTGCACATCGTCGGTGAGCTCGGCGGCATGGGGCTCATCAAGAACGCCATCACCCAGGGCCTGCAGGTGGCCGACCACCTCGCGGGGTCGCTGGAGCAGCGGCTCGGCGAGAAGCCGCTGCTCAAGCCCGGCGTGGTCGACGTGGCGGTGGTCGGCGCCGGCCCGGCGGGCCTGGCGACCGCGCTGGGCCTCAAGGAGAAGGGCCGCAGCTTCCGCGTGCTCGAGCAGGACACCGTCGGCGGCACCATCGCCCACTACCCCCGTCAGAAGGTGGTGATGAGCGAGCGCATCGACCTGCCGTTCTACGGGCCGTTCGGCAACACGTACATCAGCAAGGAAGAGCTCATCGCTTCCTGGAGCAAGGCCATCCAGAAGGGCGGCCTCAAGGTCGAGGAAGGCGTCAAGGTCCAGGGCATCGAAGGCCAGGACGGGCTCTTCGCGGTGAAGACCTCGAAGGGCGACGTGCTGGCGCGCAAGGTGGTGCTGGCGGTCGGCCGCCGCGGCTCGCCCCGCAAGCTCGGCTGCCCCGGGGAAGAGCTCGAGAAGGTGAGCTACCGGCTCATCGACCCCGAGCAGTACGACGGCGCGAAGGTGCTGGTGGTGGGCGGCGGCGACTCGGCGCTGGAAGCGGCCGTCGCCGTCGCCGCCGAGAGCGACGCCGAGGTGACGCTGTCGTACCGCAACGGGCAGCTCGGCAAGTGCCGCGAGGCGAACAAGCGCCGCTTCACCGAGCTGGTGGCCAAGGGCACCATCAAGGCGATGATGCCGTCGCAGGTGCGGGCGGTGCGCAAGCACGACGTGGTGCTGGAGAGCGAAGGCACCCAGATCGCCGTGCGCAACGACTACGTGGTGGTGTGCATCGGCGGTGAGGCGCCCACCGAGTTCCTCAACCAGGCCGGGGTGAAGCTCAAGCTCTACCGCGGCAAGGCCATCGGCGAGACGAGCAACACCGGCCTGTCGACGGGGGCCATCAAGAAGAAGCCCAAGGTCGATTCCAAGCGGGCGGCGGAGCTGCGCGCGCAGTCCCGGCTGGCGTGGGGGCTGGGCGTGCTGGGCGTGGTCATCCTCGTCGGGCTGTGGTTGGTCGGGAAGGACTACTACACGCTGGAGCGCGCCGACCGCCTGGCGCACCCCGCGCACGCGGTGCTCAAGAGCGCGGGCAACTGGGGCCACGGGGTGGGCATCGTCGCCACCGGCTTCATGATGTCGAACTTCCTCTATGCGGTGCGCAAGCGCTGGCGCCGCCTCAAGGGGCTGGGGCCGATTCGCAACTGGCTCACCTTCCACCAGTTCGTCGGCTTCATGAGCCCGCTGGTCATCGCCTTCCACGCCACGTTCCAGTCGAACAACGTGCTGGCGACGGCCACCGCGGCCTCGCTGGCGGTGGTGGTGGCGACGGGCGTGGTGGGCCGCTTCGTGTTCGGCCTCATTCCCACCGCCGACGGCCGCACGCTCGAGTACACCGAGGTGGTGGCGCGCTGGGAACGGCTGCGCCGCCGGGTGGACTCGCTGATGGAAGGCGTGACCGACCCCACCTCGGTGCGCTCGGTGCTGGCGCGGGCCACCGACCCGGCGACCGCGGGCCCGCTGATTCCCCTGCTCTGGCGCATTCCCATGGACGACCGCCGCAGCGCGCGGCTCTTGCGCGGGGCCCGGGCGCTCTTCCCGTCGCGCGACGGGTTCGAGGCGTTCGCCGATGCCTTCTGGCGGCTCAACACCTTGCGCTGGCAGGTGACGTTCTACCGCAGCCTCAAGCGCTTCATGGCCATCTGGAGAGTGCTGCACGTGGTGCTCGCGGGCGGCCTGGTGGTGATGATCACCGCGCACATCGGAGTGTCGTTGTTCCTGGGCTACAAGTGGATCTTCTCCTGAGCCTGTCGCGCCGCCTCGCGCCCGTCGCGCTGACGGTGGGCGTGCTGCTCTCGGGCGCGGCCCACGCCGACCTCTTCTCGCCCGGTGAGCTCGCGAAGCAGCACCAGAACCTGAGCGGCATGTCGAACTGCACCCAGTGCCACCCGGCCGGCGGGCAGCTCTCGCCCGACAAGTGCCTCGACTGTCACACCGAGCTCAAGCCCGAGATGCAGAGCGGCCGCGGGTACCACGGCCACCTGAACGCCGACCAGAAGGCGAAGTGCGAGACCTGCCACCACGAGCACCAGGGCGTCACCTTCGCGCTCGTCAACTGGGGCAAGGGCGGCAAGAAGTCCTTCGAGCACGCGCGCACCGGCTGGCCGCTCGAAGGGGGCCATGCCCCGGTGGAATGCGAGAAGTGCCACGAGCCCCGCTTCCAGAGCGCGGCCATCAAGGCGCTGCTGCAGAAGCAGCCGGGCCGCGAGAGCTACCTCGGCACGCCCACCGCGTGCGCGGGCTGCCACTTCGACGAGCACCGCGGGCAGCTCGGCAACGAGTGCCAGAGCTGCCACGTGGTGAAGGCGTGGAAGCCGGCGCCCAGCTTCGACCACGCCACGCTCGAGTTCCCGCTCGAGGGCAAGCACAAGAAGGTGGCCTGCGAGAAGTGCCACCCGACCCAGAACGGCACCGAGGCCAAGGGCACCTTCCCGGCGCCGAAGCACGAGACCTTCGCCAAGTACAACGGCCTCGACTTCAAGAAGTGCACCGACTGTCACAAGGACCCGCACGACAACAAGTTCGGCCAGCGCTGCACGAGCTGCCACACCGTCGACGGCTGGCTCATCATCCGCAACGCGGCGCAGGAGCGCAGCTTCCACGACAAGACGCGCTTCCCGCTCAAGGGCGAGCACCTCGATGCGCCGTGCAAGTCGTGCCACGGCCCGCTGCCGGGCATGCCGGTGAAGTTCAAGGGCCTGCCCTTCGACACCTGCGCGACCTGCCACGCCGACGCGCACGAAGGGCAGCTGGGCGCGGCGAAGTGCGAGACCTGCCACACCGTCGACGGCTTCAGCCCGCCGCGCTTCGAGCTCGCGCAGCACCAGAAGACGAACTTCCCGCTCGACGGGGCGCACCAGCTCGTCGGCTGCCGCGGCTGTCACCCGGCGAGCCAGGCGGTGCTCGCCAAGGTGCCGCCGGCGCTCAAGCTGAAGCTGTCCAGGCAGCGCCGCCCGCTGCTGGTGAGCGCGGCGCTCTTCGACGTGGGCAAGAAGCCCGAGGCCTGCGAGTCGTGCCACGTCGACGTGCACCAGGGCCAGTTCGAGAAGAAGGCCTGCTCCGCCTGCCACGACGTGCAGGCGTTCCAGACGGTGAAGTTCGACCACCAGAAGGACTCGCGCTTCCACCTCGACGGCGGCCACGCCAAGGTCGCCTGCGCCAAGTGCCACGGCCCCGACGCCAAGGGCGTGGTGCGGTACAAACCGCTCAGCCTGCAGTGCAACGCCTGCCACGCCGACGTGCACGCCGGGCAGTTCTCGGCCGCGGGCACGCTGGCCGCGTGCGAGAAGTGCCACACGGTGGAGTCGTTCAAGCCCGCGGTGGCCTTCGAGCACAAGCCGCCCTTCACCACCTTCGAGCTCGACGGCGCTCACCAGAAGGTCTCGTGCGAGAAGTGCCACCCCAAGGTGAAGACCAAGGGCGTGGAGGTGGTGCGGTACCGGCCGCTGCCGCGCGAGTGTGAGGGCTGCCACTCCGACTTCCACCACGGCGCCTTCGAGGGGTTCTCGCCATGATGCGCGCACTCTGGCTGGGGCTCCTGCTGGGCGCGGCGCCCACGGTGAAGAAGGCCGCCGACGCGCCGGTGGAGAAGCCGCTGGCGCTGCCCCCGGTGTCCAAGGCGGCGATGGTCGACGGGCACGGCGGCACCGCCTGCGGCAGCTGCCACGTCACCGAGAACTGGAAGAAGGTGAAGTTCGACCACGCGAAGACGGGCTTCCCCTTGAAGGGGCTGCACGGCTCGGTCGCCTGCCGCGGCTGCCACCTGGGCTCGTTCCAGGCGGCGATTCCCATGGGGTGCGCGGGCTGCCACGCCGACCCGCACGCCGGCGAGCTCGGCATGCAGTGCCAGGGCTGCCACGACGAGAAGAGCTGGGCCTCGCGCTTCGGCGTCGACGCCCACCGCACCACCGCCTTCCCGCTGGTGGGGGCCCACGCGGCGCTGCCGTGCGAGGAATGCCACGAGCGCACCGCCACCCGGCGCTTCGCGCGCGGCGCCGCGGAGTGCAATTCCTGCCACGCCGCCGACTACCAGCGCACCTCGGCGAGCGCGGTGGACCACCTGAAGCTGGGCTTCTCGACGGAATGCCAGCAGTGCCACATGGCCTGGTCGTTCCGCCCGGCGCGCTTCCCCGAGCACGACCGGTGCTTCGTGCTCTCGAGCGGCTCGCACGCGGCCATCGCCTGCGAGACCTGCCACACCTCGATTCCCACCGTGGCGGCGCTCGGCACCTGCAACACCGGCACCGCCGCCTGCACCTCGTGCCACAGCCACGAGTGCCCGAAGAGCGACAGCCAGCACGTGCCCAAGGGCGTGCTGGGCTACCAGTGCAAGGACCGGCGCTGCGCCGAGTGCCACAAGGAGCGGGTGCCATGACGCGCGCCTCCTTCGTCGTGCTGCTGGTCGCCGCGTCCGCCGCGCTCGCCAAGCCGGCCCCCAAGCCGCGCGCCCGGCCGGCAGCGCCGGCCCCCGCGGTGAGCGCCGCCAAGGGGCCGGTGGCGCAGGTGCGGCTGTCGGGCGCGGGGCAGGTGACCTTCGTCACCGCCACCCAGGCCGTCGTCGACCGCGGCCAGCTCGACGGCGTGGACGTGGGCGAGGTGCTGACGTTCAAGCGCCGTGGCGCGCCTGCGGGCACCTGCAAGGTGGTGCAGCGCTCGGCGCACAACGCGTCCTGCACGCCGACCGGGGTGCTGCGGCCGGGCGACAGGTTCGGCGTCGACGAGAAGCTGGCAGCGGGCCCGGCGCCCATTCCCGCGCTGCCGTCGCCCACCGAGCTGCGCCTGCGGCTGGACGCGGTGGAGCGCGCGGCGATTCCGCTCCACGACTTCGAAGGCGAAGGCGAGCTGTCGGTGGGCGCGGCGAGCCAGGTGCGGGTGAGCCTGCGCCACGACTCGTGGATGCGGCAGGGCGGTGGCCCCTTCCACCGCGAGAGCCTGGGCGTGCGCCTCAACGGGGTGGAGCTCTACAAGGGCATCCGGCTGTGGGCCGACGCGCAGGTGGCGCTGTGGGGCAACCGGCCGACGGGCTACCGCTACCCGGTGGGCGTGGTGCAGCCCATCGTGCGCCGGCTCGAGGTGTCGTGGCGGGAGCCGGGCGAGGCGTGGTCGGTGGCGCTGGGGCGCACCTGGCCGGTCGCCGCGCCGGGCCTCACGGTGCTCGACGGCGCGCAGGCGTCGTACCGCGCACGCGACGGCAGCCTGGAGGCCGGGGCCTACGGCGGCGCGCTGCCCGACGACATCACCCTGGTGCCGTCGCGGCGGTGGACCGGCGGGGCCTTCGCGGCGCTCCGGGTGGCCGGCGACGAAGGCTC
>JAIBBQ010000381.1 GCA_019694595.1 Myxococcaceae bacterium | reverse complement strand
GCCGTCGGTGCCCGCCGCTGCGGTGCCTGCGCCGGCGCCCACCGCGCCTTCGCCCCAGGGCTCGGCGCCACCGCCGCTGCCCAGCGTCACCGGCCAGGCGGTCGCCACCCGGGCGCCGTCCGAGGAGCCCGCCAAGGGCACCGCCGATCAGTCGCTGCGCATCGGTCAGCACACGCTCGACGTGCTCACGTCGAGCACCCAGGTGCTGCTGTCGGGCAGCCGGCGCCGCGAGCACCACACCCGCCGGCGGCTGCTCATGGTCCGCGAGCTGCAGACGCTCCACCGCCTCGCCGAGGACCTGGGCCCGGCGGGGGCCGAGCTCGCCGCCCGCCTCGGCCAGACCAAGGACGTGGCGGCAGCGCTGCACCGCGAAGGCAAGCTGCTCTTCAACGAGGAGCAGCGCGAGCTCACCATGCTCAGCGAGGAAGTGCAGTCGCTGCGCATGGCCCCGCTGGAAGTGCTCTTCGCCCAGTACCCGCGCATGATCCGCGAGCTGGCGCGCGACCTGGGCAAGGACGTCGATCTGGTGCTCGAAGGCGAGGACACCAAGGTCGACCGCAGCGTGCTCGACGCGCTCAAGGAGCCGCTGCTCCACCTGGTGCGCAACGCGCTCGACCACGGCGTGGAGACCAAGGACCAGCGCCTCGCCCGCGGCAAGGGCCCCAAGGGCCGGCTCACCCTGCGCGCGCGCCGCGAAGGGGAGCGGCTCCTGCTGTCGGTGGAGGACGACGGCAAGGGCATCGACCCCCAGAAGCTTCGCGAGTCGGCGGTGCGCAAGGGCCTGCTGGGGGCCGAGCAGGCCTCAGCGCTGCCCGACCTCGCGGCGGTGGACCTCATCTTCCAGCCAGGCTTCAGCTCGAAGGACGAGGTCACCGACGTGTCGGGCCGTGGCGTCGGCCTCGACGTGGTGCGGGTCAAGGTCACCGGCCTCGGCGGCGACGTGGCGGTGGCCTCCACCCCCGGCCAGGGCACGACCTTCGAGGTCCGGGTTCCGGTCTCGCTCACCGTGGCGCCGCTGCTGTTCCTCGAGGCCGGCGACGAGCGGCTGTGCCTGCAGGCGGCCAACGTCGCCAGTGCGCGCCGGGTGGGGTCGACCGAGCGCACCGAGATCGCCGGCAAGGCGGCGCTGCGGGTCGACGACGAGGTGCTGCCGTTCGCCTCGCTCGCCTCGTTGCTGGCCGGGGCCCCCGAGCGCGCCGCGAACGAAGGCGAGCTGGTGCTGGTGCTCAAGGGCCGCGGCCAGTCGGCGGCGGTCGGGGTGGACCGCGTGCTCGAGGAGCGCACCCAGGCGGTGCTGCCGCTGCGCGGGCTCCTGGGGCGCTCGGCGCACCTCGCGGGCGCCACCGCGCTCGCCGACGGCACCCTGGCCATCGTGCTCTCGGCCGCCCACCTGGTGGCGGCGGCGTGGGGGCGCGAGGCGCGCGTGGCCGGCTTCGCCGCCCAGGCGCCCGCCGAGCGCAAGCGCCGCATCCTGGTGGTCGACGATTCGCCGCTCACCCGGGAGCTGGTGGTGGGCATGCTGGAGGCGGTCGGGTACGAGGTGGTGAGCGCCCACGACGGCGCCCACGCGCTGGAGACCCTGAGCGCCGAGCGGGTCGATATGGTGGTCACCGACCTCGAGATGCCGCAGGTCGACGGCCTCGAGCTGACCCGGCGCCTCAAGGGGCACCCCACGCTGCGCTCGCTGCCGGTGGTCATCGTCACCACCCGCGGCGCCGAGGCCGACCGCCGCCGGGGCATGGAAGCCGGCGCCGACGGCTACGTGACCAAGGGCGACCTGGTTCGCCAGGACCTGGTCGACGTGGTGGCGCGGCTGCTTCCGTAGCAGCGGTTTGCTGCTATGGAAGCACCCTCAGCCTGGTCGGAGGTCGTCATGGCGCAGAAGGTTCAGGTCCTGGTGGTGGACGACTCGCCCCTCTGCCGGCAGCTCATCGTCGACGCCCTGCAGAAGGACCCCGACCTCAACGTCGTGGGCACGGCCTCCAACGGCCAGGAAGCCTTCGAGAAGGTCGTCGCGCTCAAGCCCAACGTCGTCACCATGGACGTCGACATGCCGGTGATGGACGGGCTCACCGCCACCGAGCGGATCATGGGCGACCACCCGACCCCGATCCTGGTGCTCACCGCCGACCCCCGGAACATCGCCCCCGAGCTCACCCACCGTGCGCTCGAGGTCGGCGCGCTCGCGCTGCAGGTGAAGCCGGCGCTCGATGCCGGGCCGGAAGCGTGGAACCTGGCGCGAGAGGTCAAGCTGCTCTCGCAGGTGCGGGTCATTCGCCACCTGCGCGGCGCCAAGAAGGTGCCGTCGCACGCCGGCGTGCCCGCCGCGCCGCCGCTGGAGGCGATGGGCGCCTCCGCGTCGTCGGCCATCGGGGTGGTGGTGGTGGGGGCCTCGACCGGCGGGCCGCAGGTGCTCCAGCGGCTCCTGGGCGATCTCCCCGGCGACTTTCCCGCCCCGGTGGCCCTGGTGCAGCACATCAACCCCGCCTTCGCCGAGAGCCTGGTGGGCTGGCTGCAAGCGAGCTCGAAGCTCAAGGTGCAGATGGCCAAGGACGGCGACGCGCTGGTGCCGGGCACCGTGCTCCTGGCGCCGCCGCAGTTCCACCTCCTGGTCGCCCAGCGCGGCCGGGTGACCCTCAAGCAAGGCGAGCCGAAGGACGGGCACCTCCCGTCGGCCAGCCTGCTGCTGGAGTCGGCGGCCAAGTCCTACGGCAAGCGCACGGTGGGCGTGCTCCTCACCGGCATGGGGACCGACGGGGCCGACGGCATGGTGGCCATCAAGGGCGCGGGCGGCAAGACGGTGGTGCAGAGCCAGGAATCGTGCGTGGTCTTCGGCATGCCGGGCGCGGCGATCGCCCGCGGCGCCGCCGACCACGTGGTGCACGGTGACGAGCTCGCGCGCGCGCTGGTGACGCTGGCCAAGGGTCAGCCCTTGCCGATCGCCGCCACGTGAAGGACTCGCCGCTCCACGCCCTGGTGGTGCGGAAGACGGGCACCGCGCTCAGCAACCTGCAGCGCGAGCGGCTCGATCAAGCGGCCGCGCCCCACCGGCAGGGCCGCGACGAGCGCGCCTTCGTGGACTGGCTCGAGAGCCCCTTCGGCAAGGCGGCACTGGACGAGATCCTCACCG
>JAIBBQ010000141.1 GCA_019694595.1 Myxococcaceae bacterium | reverse complement strand
GACACCGCCCGCGCCACCGGCATCGCCGCGCTCGCCGAGCGCGAGCGCGCCGTGCGCGTGCGCGCGGCCACGGCGCCGTCGGCGGCCGAGGACGCGCGCGCCAAGGCGTGGCTCAAGCAGGCGATGCAGCGCGGCGCCGGCGCGGAGCTGTCGCTCGCCGAGCAGCTGGGGCTCAAGTTCCGGCGGGTGATCATCGACGCCGGCCACGGTGGTCACGACACCGGGGCCATCGGCGCCAAGGGCACCCAGGAGAAGGACGTGGCGCTGGCCATCGCGCTCGACGTGGCGAAGGAGCTCAAGGCGCAGGGGCTCGAGGTGCTGCTCACCCGCGACGACGACACCTTCGTGAAGCTGGAAGACCGCGCCAAGTTCGCCAACGCGCACCAGGGCGATCTCTTCGTGTCCATTCACTGCAACTCGGCGCCCACCAAGACGTTGCGGGGCGTGGAGACCTACTCGCTCAACACCTCGGCCGACCGCTACGCGATCCGCCTGTCGGCGCGCGAGAACGCCACCACCGAGCGCGGGGTGGGCGACCTGCGCTTCATCCTCGCGGACCTGGCGACCAAGGCGAACACCGGCGAGTCGCAGCGGCTCGCGCAGTCGGTGCAGCGCTCGGTCATCGGCAAGCTGCAGGCCGAGCACCCCGGCGTGCGCGACCTGGGGACCAAGGAAGCGCTCTTCTACGTGCTGCTGGGGGCGAAGATGCCGGCGATCCTGGTGGAGACGTCGTTCCTCTCGCACCCCGAAGAAGAGAAGCTGCTCGGCACCCCGGCCTATCAGCACGAGGTGGCGGGCGCGGTCGCCCGCGGCGTGCAGGACTTCCTCGACGCCCGCGAAGCGAAGATGGCTTCGCGCGAATAGCCGGCGCGCTTCAGAGCTTCCGCACGTGCTGCAGTTCCTCGGCGAGCGCCTCGGCGACCGCGCGCACCCGCGGCACGTCGAGCGCGCTCTTCGCGCACACCAGGTGGTGCTGCAGGGTGCGGTACGGGCCCAGGTCGATGCCCAGCGGCCGGATGGTGGTGGGCAGCGCGTGCCGGGAACGCACCCGCCCGAGCGGCATCACCCCCACGCCCGCTTCCACCGCCTGCCGCAGGAGAATGAAGCTGTCCGCGGTGAACACCGGGCTGAACCCGGGGATCATCGCCCGCAGCTGGGGGTTGGGCGGCACTTCCTCGTGCGGGGCGCTCCAGGCCACCCAGCGGAGCGCTGACGGCGAGAGCGGCCGCGGCAGGCGGCCGTAGGCCGGCGAGGCGAACACGTCGACCTCGGTGGTGATCGACGCCACCGTGTGCTGGTCGGCGCCGGCGGGGCGGTTCCTCAGCGCGAGGTCGGCCTCGCCCCGGCCCAGGTCCAGGTAGGCGATGGACGAGAGCACCTCGAGCTTGAGCTCGGGGTGCTTCGCGTGAAGCGCGCGCGCGAAGGGCACCACGAAGTCGTACGCCACGCCCGGGGGCGCGGTGATGCGCACCACGCCGGCCGGTCGGGTGTCCGCCGAGGACGCTGCCCGGCCCACCTCGCCCGCCCATTCCGCCATGCGCCGCGCGGGCTCGAGCAGCCGCTCGGCCGCCGCGGTGGGCGCCACCCCGCTGACGCTGCGGCGAAAGAGCGGGTAGCCGAGCTCGCCTTCGAGCGCCTTGAGCCTCCGGCTCACCGTGGGCTGGCCGACGCCGAGCGCCAGCGCCGCCGCGCTCATGCTCCGGCCTTCCGCCACCGCGAGGAACACCCGCCAGTCTTCCCAGGCGATATTCATGAATGCATGGTGTCATGCGCCGATTGGGAATTGGCATTCAAAATCGAATGACTAGGGTGATGCCCATGAACGACCTCGAACGCTTCTTCGGTGTGTCGCTCGCCGCGCTGCTCGCGGCGGGCTGTGCGTTGACCTCCCACGCGGTGCAGCCTTCCAGCCTGGGCACGGTGCGCTCCGGCGCCGAGCTGGAGGCGGCCGTCGACCAGCCGGGCCCGCTCACGGTGGAGACGGTGGTGTCGACCGACTGGGCGGTGGACCGCGGCGGCCTCATCAACCTGGACAGCCCCAAGGCCAAGGCGGCGGGCCTCACCGAGGGCGACGAGCCCATCGAGGTGTACTTCCACGCCATTCGCCACCCCACCCAGGGCCTCTTCATCATCGACACCGGGGTCGAAGTGGCGATGCGCGACCGCCCCGACGAGGCCGCGCTGATGCAGAGCGCGGTGGTGAAGCGCTACCTTCACCCCGAGAAGATGAAGTTCACCGCGCCGCTCGGCGAGTGGCTGCGTGCGAAGGGCGAGAAGCTCCAGGGCGTGCTCTTCACCCACCTGCACACCGACCACCTGAGCGGGCTGCGCGACGTGCCCAGGGGCACGCCGCTCTACAACGGTCCCGGCGAGGCCCACGAGCGCGCGCTGGTGAACTTCTTCCTGTCCGACGTGGTGGACAGCGCCTTCGAAGGCCAGGCGCCGCTGTCCGAGTGGCAGTTCGCCGCCGATCCGTCGGGGCAGTTCGCTGGCGTCATCGACGTCTTCGGCGACGGCAGCCTCTGGGCCATCTCGGTGCCGGGCCACACCTCGGGGTCGACCGCGTACCTGGCGCGCACCGAAGCAGGCCCGGTGCTCTTCACCGGCGACACCTGCCACACCCGCTGGGGCTGGGAGAACGGCGTCGAGCCGGGGGGCTTCACGGCCGACCACGCGAAGAACCTCGAGGCGCTCGAGAAGCTGCGCGCGCTCGCCGCCCGCCACCCGTCGATGCAGGTGCGGCTGGGGCACCAGGCGCTCGCGCCGGCCGCGCCTGCGGCCCAGGCGGCTCCGTCGGCGCCCGCGGCCGCGCCCTAGCGGTCTGCTAGGCGTGCCCGGGGGGCTTGGCCGGCTTCTTGAGTGGCAGCTTGGGGCCACCCGGGCCGCCGGGCTGACCGGGCCTGGGGGGCGCAGCGGCCGGGGGTTTCACCTTGTCCGCGAGCTGCACGAGGTGCCGCGGGTGGTAGTGGGTCCACAGGCGGGTGAGCGACGGCGGGCCGATGCCCAGCGCTTCCAGCACCGGGGCCGCCCAGCGCTCGGGCACGGTGGCGACGCCGTCGCGGGCGCCCAGGAGCGCGCCGGTGAAGGCGGCGTTGGTGACGGTGTCGCCGCCCCGGTTCACCACGTCGATGACGCCCGCCTCCAGCGACGGGGCATGGAACAGGTGCCACAGCCCCAGCCGCAGGCACACCCGCACGAAGTGCTCCTGGCGGAAGAGGTGCAGGTCGGGGCCGTAGAGCATCGGGTCGTCGTCCCTGGCGGCCTGCACGTCTTGCCGCAGCCAGGTGGCGGCGTCGGACAGCGGCACCACGAAGTCGGGCCACAGCCGCCCGAGGTGTGCGGCGGCGATCGAGAGGTCGGCCTCGATGGCCAGGAGCACGTCGTCGACCGGCGCCACGGGCTGGGCGCTCTTGAGGCAGGTGGCGATGGCGGACGCGGCGATGACGTTCGCCAGCTGGCAGAGCGGGGCGAAGTGGGTGAGCTGGGCGTCGGCCACCGCGAAGTCGATGCGCTCGCGCTGGTGGTGGGCGTAGACGATGGCGATGGGCGGCACCCGGCAGAGCGCGCCGTTGCCGGTCGGCTTCTGGAAGCCTTCGAGCCACACCCGCTTGCCGGCGAGATCCCACGGGCAGCCGGCGGCGATCTTCTCCACGGCCGAGCGGGTCTCGGGGCTCGAGTCGGTCGCGCTGGGCAGCCACTTCACGTAGGCGCGCGCGGCGGCCTCGGCGTCGTAGCCCCCGAGTTCGAGCATCGGCTCGGCGAGTGCGCAGGCGAGCTGGGTGGCCGAGGTGACCTGGCCGAGCCGCATCGCGAGCGGCCCCTTGCCCACCAGGTCCACGAAGGGGCCTTCGCACAGCATGGGGAAGGTGGGGGCACCCAGGCGCTTGAAGAGCGTGGTGGTGCCCATGGCGTCGCCCACCGCGAGCCCGAGCAGGCAGCCGCGCGCGCGCGCCTCGACCTGCTGCGGGGTGACCGTGGCCGGCCCGGGCTTCTTGCTCGGCGGCGGCGGCACCTTAGGAGATGACCTCTTCCACCTCGGGCTGCTGGCCGTGCCAGCGCATCAGCGCCACCCGCGGCGGCCCGTCGTCGCGCCAGGTGATCTGCGCGTAGTGGAGCATCAGCGACTGGCCGAGCGACGCCAGGCGCAGCGAGGTCATTGGCATCCACGTGCCGGTGTTCACGTAGACCTTGTCGTTTGGCCAGGTGCGCAGCATCTCCTGGTGGGTGTGGCCCATGATGAGCGCGTTGAGCTCGCTGCCCTTGCGGTTGAGCAGCTTCTCGGCGCGGTGCTCGAGGCCGCCGAAGAAGCCCACGTCGTTGCGCAGGAACTTGCCCGCCTTCTCGAAGGGCCGCTTCGACCACCAGGCGGGGTTGAGCCGCGCCTTGCCGAAGGCCACCGCGCAGTCGGTGATCATCTTCACCGTGAAGCGGGTGTCGAAGATCATGCCGCCGGCGAACAGCGGCCAGAACGGCATCACCTTGTCGAGGTACGGCCGTTCCTCGATGAGCTTGTTCACCACGGTGAGGATGAAGAGGCTCCCCCACGGCAGGTTGAGGATCGGTTCCCGCTGCCCTCGGGTGAGGAACAGCCGCTGGAAGTCGAAAGCGTGAATCGCCTCGAACTGGTGCCCGTGGTGCAGCTGCACGCCGTCGGGGAGCGCCAGGAACGGCTCCTCGGGCACGAACGACAGCCGCGGGTGGGTTTCCTCGCCGGTGATGGCGCGGCAGAACAGCCGCTGCACCGCGGGGAAGAACAGCTCCATGTCGTGGTTGCCCGGCTGGTAGGTGATGCGGTGCTTCGGCGAGGCGAGGAAGCGCTTGAGCGCTTCCACCACCACCGGGTGGCCGGTGAGGCACTGCTCGAGCTTGAAGAGCGACAGCCGCTCGGTGATGGCGTCGGGGAACTTGCCGTTCACCGGCACCTTGAGCAGGTCGTAGATGTCGCCGTTGAGCACCAGGTGCACTTCGTCGTCCTGGTGGGGGGGCAGGTCGTACCGGCGCAGCAGCTGGGCGAGCCGGTCGTCTTCCCGGAAGTCGTCGTAGATGTTGACCGCGCCCTTGCGGTGCCCGGTGCCGATGTGCAGGTCGGAGAGCACGATTCCGAGCTTCATTGGCACCGACTGTAGCGCTATCACCGCACGCATGAGCTCGATCAACACGGTCAAGGCACGGGAGATTCTCGATTCACGCGGCAACCCCACGGTGGAAGCCGAGGTCACCCTGGCCTCGGGGGCGCGCGGCATCGCCGCGGTGCCGTCGGGTGCTTCCACCGGTGAGCACGAAGCGCTCGAGCTGCGCGACGCCGACGCCAAGCGCTACCTCGGCAAGGGTGTGCTCAAGGCGGTGCGTCACGTCAACGAGACGCTCGGGCCGGCGCTGGTGGGCATGAACCCGCACGACCAGGCGCGCGTCGACCTGCGGCTGCTCGAGCTCGACGGCACCCCCACCAAGTCGAAGCTGGGCGCCAACGCGCTGCTCGCCGCCTCGATGGCGGTGGCCCGGGCGGCGTCCAACGAGGCGGGCGTGCCGCTCTACCGCCACGTCGGAGGGCAGACCGCCCGCACCCTGCCGGTGCCGATGATGAACATCTTGAACGGCGGCGCCCACGCCGACACCCGCGTCGACGTGCAGGAATTCATGGTGCTGCCCTGGGGCGCCTCGAGCTTCTCCGAAGGGCTGCGCTGGGGCGCCGAGGTGTTCCACGCGCTCAAGAAGATCCTCAAGGGCCGCAAGCTGGCCACCGGGGTGGGGGACGAAGGCGGCTACGCCCCCGACCTCGCGGCCAACGAGGAAGCGCTCGGGCTCATCATGGAAGCCATCGCCGCGGCGGGCTTCAAGGCCGGCGAACAGATCGCGCTCTGCCTCGACGTGGCGGCGAGCGAGTGGTTCGACCCCGCGACCAAGCGCTACACGCTCAAGGGCGAAGGCAAGCAGCTCGACGGTTCGGCGCTCATCGCGCTCTACCAGTCGTGGGTGGCCAAGTACCCCATCGTGTCCATCGAGGACGGCTGCGCGGAAGACGACTGGGACACCTGGAAGCGGCTCACCCTGCAGCTGGGCGCGCAGGTGCAGCTGGTGGGCGACGACCTCTTCGTCACCAACGTGCACCGCCTGGGCCGCGGCATCGCCGAAGGCGTGGCGAACTCGATCCTCGTCAAGGTGAACCAGATCGGCACCCTGACCGAGACCTTCGACGCCGTGCGTCTGGCGCACCGGGCCGGGTACACCTCGGTGATGAGCCACCGCTCCGGCGAGACCGAGGACACCAGCATCGCCGACCTGGCGGTGGCGCTCGACTGCGGCCTGATCAAGACCGGCTCGGCGTCGCGCAGCGATCGCGTCGCCAAGTACAACCAGCTGCTGCGCATCGAGGAAGCGCTCGGGCCTGCGGGCCGGTACGCCGGCAAGGGCGCCATCAAGCAGAGCCGCGCGTGAGGATTCTCCTCACCAACGACGACGGCATTCACGCCCGCGGGCTCGAGGCGCTCACCGAGGCGGTGAAGGACCTGGGCGAGGTCGAGGTCATCGCCCCCGAACAGGAACAGAGCGCGGCGTCGCACTCGCTCTCGCTCCACCGGCCCCTGCGGGTGCGCCAGCACGGCCCGGGCCGCCGCTCGGTCGACGGCACCCCCGCCGACTGCGTGTACCTGGCGCTGCACCACCTGCTGCGCGACGCCCGGCCCGACCTGGTGCTCTCGGGCATCAACCACGGCCCCAACCTGGCCACCGACGTCTTCTATTCGGGCACCGTGGCCGCGGCGCGCGAGGCGGCGCTCGCCGGGCTGCCCGCGGTCGCCTTCTCGCTGGTGGCCTTCAAGGCGTTCGACTTCTCCCACGCGGCCGCGTTCGCGCGCCGGGTGGTCCAGGCGCACCAGGCGCGGCCCTTGCCCCCGGGCATGCTCCTGAGCGTCAACGTGCCGCAGGGGGCGCCCGCGGGGGCGACGCTCACCTCGCTCGGGCGGCATTCCTACGGGTCCGACGTGTCGGAGAAGGACGACCCGCGCGGCCGCCCGTACTTCTGGATCGGCGGCACCAGCTACGGGTACGAGAAGCTCCCCGGCACCGACGTGGTCGCGGTGCACGACGAGCGGAAGATCGCGGTGACGCCGCTGGCGCTCGATCTCAGCCACGCCCAGGGCGTGGCGGCGCTCCAGGGGTGGTTGCCCGGCTGAGCGAACGCCCGCCTAGACCGAGATGCGGAAGGCGAGGCCGAAGCGGAAGTACGAGAGCCGCTGCGACGTCGCCGGGAAGAGCACGGAGCCGTCGGGCGCGAGCTGATCGGGGAAGCGGTAGTTGAGGCGGAACTCGCCGCCCTCGCGGCCGAAGGGAACCTCGGCGAAGAGCTCGACGCCCAGCGCGTTGAAGAAGCGCCACGAGAAGTCCACCCGCGCCACGAAGCTGCGGTCGTTCAGGTTGCCGATGGTGTTGAGGCCCAGGGAAATCGGGTACGGCTCCGACAGCGACAGGCTGGCGTAGGCCGCCGCGTAGATCTGCCCGAAGTAGAAGGGCGTGTAGTCGCCGTTGAGCGTCAGCCACGGAATGATCCGCGAGTCGGTGTAGCCGGACGAGTTGTAGAACGCCTCCAGGCCGAGCATCAGCGAGCGGGTCTCGCTCAGCTTGACGGGCAGCCTCACGCCGCCGGTCACCGAAGGCTGGATGCCCACCTTCGCCGTGCCACCGCTGTACTGCCCGATGAAGCCGGTGCCAGGGTCGGGCGCCACGTCCATCGACCACACCGGGCGATCGGAATCGTTGCGGATGCCGACCTCGCCGTACGCATCGATGGGGCCGAGGCCCGCGGAGACGTCGAAGGCGAAGCGAGGGCGCCGGCCCTGCTGGAGAAACGCGCCGCCACCGACCTCGGCGGTCCAGAACGACCACTCGGCACGGAGCGCGACCCCGGGGCGGGGGTCTCCGCGCAGCGCTCCGACGGGGTCCACCACGCCCATCAGGCTCACGTTGGCGTTGGCGCTCTCGATGGGGACCTGGATGCGGACCATGTCCACGCCCACGCGATCGTCGAAGACCGCGACCGGGTTCTTGAGGCCCGACGCCAGGAAGTCGGTGGGGCTCCACAGCGTCGAGACCCCCCACTTCACGTGCTGTCGGCCGATGGTGACGTAGACGGTGCGGAAGACGTCGAAGTTGATCCACAGCTGGTCGAGCGTGCCGGTGAGGCCAGTGGTGGGCCCGAGGCTCGAGCGCAGGCCGAGCGACTCGGTGGAGTCGAGCACCGGGGTGTAGAGCAGGCGGGGCCGGGCCATCGCGCGCACGCGGGGACTGGGGCGACCGTCGAGGTAGGCGTCGATGAGGAACGGAGCGCCGTAGCCGACCGCGCAGCACGCGCCCGAGTCACCCTGGCCGATGTCCAGCGCGCCGCGGAAGTAGATGGTGCCGCCGATCTGCAGCGGGTCCTTCTCCAGCGCCTTCGCCTCTTCTTCCAGCGCGGGGCCACTGCTCGACTCCGCGGTGGTGTCTCCTCCCGGCGTTGTCTGGTTCGGATTGCCGGCCTGGTTCCCGTCGGGGGTCGTCTCCGGCGCCTTGAGTGCGGGAGGCATGAACGACAGTGTGCGGACCGCGGTCCCCGCGTTGTTGAAGAACACCGCCAGACCTTCGGCGGCGTACAGGTTGTAGGTCAGGCCCTTGGACGTGAGCTTCTTGACGTAGCAGCCGGCCGCCTCCGCATCCGACGGGCAGCGCTTGCCGTAGGTGGCCTCGATGGTGGCGGCGTCGAGCTCCGCGAGGGGGAAGATGTCGATGCGGGTGATCTTGCCGTCGGGGCCGTCGAGCTTCACCTGGACCTGGGTGGTCCCCGGCGGGGCCTGGCGCCCGACGTAGGCGAGCACCGGCACGTCCTTCACGGCGAGTTCCTTGGTCGGCCGGCCGAGCTGCTCGAGCACGTTCGCCTTGGTGGAGACGCCGGGCGTCAGCCCGTGCCATTCCCGGGCGGCCGCGGGGCCGACCGCGAGAACCACCCCCAGCCACAGCGCCTGCGTCACCCCTCGTCGCGTCACGGGCGCATCATTGGCCCAAAGGGTGCGCCGGTGCCAAAGACAATCGCGACGGTGGCCAGGGGCCGCGCCCGGGTTGCGCGGCGCCGCAAAGCGCGCCAAGAGCCCGTCGGGCATGAGCGACCTCAAGCAGCGGCACAGCATCGCGCTGGTGGAACGGGCGATCCGCGCCGTCAGGGCGGGCAAGATCGTCATCCTCACCGACGACGAGGACCGGGAAAACGAAGGCGACCTGGTGATGGCGGCCGAGAAGGTGACCCCGGCGGCCATCAACTTCATGGCCACCCACGGCCGTGGCCTCATCTGCCTGTCGCTCACCGAGGAACGGCTGAACCGCCTCAACCTGCCGTTGATGGTCCACGACAACACCTCGCCGTTCCAGACCGCGTTCACCGTCTCCATCGAGGCCGCCCGCGGCGTCACCACCGGCATCTCGGCGGCCGATCGCGCCCGCACCGTGAAGGTGGCGGTGGCGCCCCACGCCCGACCCGGTGACCTGGTGCGGCCGGGCCACATCTTCCCGCTGCGGGCGCGCAACGGCGGCGTGCTGGTGCGCACCGGGCAGACCGAAGGCAGCGTGGACCTGGCGCGCCTGGCGGGGCTCACCCCCGCGGGGGTGATCTGCGAGGTCATGAAGCCCGACGGGTCGATGGCCCGCCGGCCCGACCTGGTGCGCTTCGCCCGCAAGCACAAGCTCGTGCTGCTGTCGGTGGCCGACCTCATCACCTACCGGCTCAACCGCGAGCGGCTGGTGTGCCGCATCGGCAAGGAGACCGTGCGCCACCCGAAGCTGGGCGAGGTCACGGTCTACGCGTATTCCACGATGGTCGACCAGTCGGTGCACCTCGCCCTGGTGAAGGGCGACGTCACCCGCGGTCGACCGGTGCTCACCCGGGTGCACCGCAGCGCGCCGCTGCCCGACCTGCTCGAAGCCGCCGGCGGCGAAGGCACGCTGCACCAGGCGATGGCCGCGATCGCCCGCGAAGGGCGCGGCGTGCTGGTGGTGCTGCAGAAGCCGGTCACCGAGGAGACGGCGCTCAAGCTGGCGCTCCCCAGCAACGCCGAGCACGTGCCCGGCCACGGCGACCAGCAGCGCTTGCGGGAGTTCGGCGTCGGCGCGCAGATCATTCGCGACCTCGGGGTGTCCCGGCTCGTGCTGCTCACCGGGGCGCGCAAGCAGATCGTCGGCCTCGACAGCCACGGCCTCACCGTGGTCGAGCAGCGGCCCTTCGAGACCCGCGCGGTGCGCACGGCGGCCCGGACCCCTCGGCCCTTCCGTCGGCGCCCCTGAGGGTGGACCCCCGGGCATCTCTTCAAGTAAGCAGCCGCGTTCTCATGCCCCGCACGTTCGAAGGCCACCTCGTCTCGCCGAAGGGCCGCTTCGCCATCACCGTGAGCCGCTTCAACGGCTTCATCACCGAGCCCCTGCTCCAGGGCGCGGTCGACGCCCTGGTCCGCCACGGCGTGAGCGACGACGCCATCGACGTCTACCGCTGCCCGGGCACCTGGGAGCTGGTGGGGCTGACCCGCAAGGTGGCCCTGTCGGGCAAGTACGCCGCGGTGGTGGCGCTGGGCTGCGTGATCCGCGGAGGCACGCCGCACTTCGACTACGTCGCCGGCGAGTGCGCCAAGGGGCTGGGCGCGCTCAGCCAGAGCGCCGACATCCCGGTGAGCTTCGGGGTGCTGACCTGCGACACCGTCGAGCAGGCGGTCGACCGGGCGGGCGTCAAGGCGGGCAACAAGGGCGCCGAGGCGGCCGTGGCGGCGATCGAGATGGTGAACCTCTACAAGGCGATGGGGGCGAAGTAGCCCATGGGCGCGCGCCGGGTGGCCCGCGAGCGTGCGCTGCAGGCGCTCTACCAGCTCGAGGTCGCCCCTGCGGCGAGCCCCGCCGAGGCACTGGAGACCGCGTGGGCGGCGAGCGCCGACGAGGCCCCGCGCGACCCCGAAGGGCACCAGTTCGCGCTCGAGCTGGTGCAGGGCGTGCGCGAGAAGGGCGGCGAGCTCGACCCGCTCATCGAGGCGCACTCGCAGAACTGGCGGCTCGACCGCATGACCCGCATCGACCGCAACGTGCTGCGGCTGGGCGTCTTCGAGCTCAAGTTCCGGTCCGACATTCCCCGGAACGTGACCATCAACGAGGCGGTTGAGCTGGGGAAGCGGTTCGGCAACGAGTCCTCGAGCGCCTTCGTCAACGGGCTGCTCGACCGCATCGCCCAGGCGCTGGGGAAGACGTGAAGCTGCACGCGCACGAGCCGTCGCTCGCCGCGCTCGACGCCCTGGTGAACGTCGACGCGCTCTGCCTGCTCGTCGGCCAGGACGAGCGGCCGCTGGGCGGGGCCGCCGGGTACGCCGACTGGCGGCTCGACGGGGCGCTGTCGCGGGTGCTCCTCGATCGCTTCTTCGAAGGCGCGCTCAACGAGCAGCTCCTGATGCCGGGGGTCGGCCTGCCGGTGCAGCGGATCCTGGTGCTCGGGGTGGGGCCGCGCGCCCAGCTCGATCGCGCCCGCCTCGACGAGGTGCTGGCCCGCGCCGCGGCCACCCTGCGCAAGGCGCTGGTGTCGTCGGTGGCCGTGGGGGTGCCGGAAGCGCTCACCGCCACCGACGAGGCGATCGCCGACGCGGTGCGCCGCAACCTCGTCCCGGCCTTCGGCGACCAGAAGGTCACCGTGCTGGGCTCCAAGGGCCTCAAGACGCTGCTGGAGCGCGACGCGCGCGGGCCCTGAAGTGCTACCGTCGGCCTCCGAATGGCCGCCGAGCAGAAGGTGCTCATCGTCGAGGACTCGCGCGCGACCCGGGAGCTGGTCTCGGCGACGCTGTCGGCCATGGGCCTCGAGGTGGTGTCCGCCCAGAACGGCTTCGACGCGCTCAAGCTGCTGCCGCGGCACCGCTTCTCGCTGATCATCACCGACATCAACATGCCGGACATCAACGGCCTCGAGCTCATCAACTTCGTCAAGCGCAACCCCAACTACCGCGACACGCCGCTCTTCGTGATCACCACCGAAGGCCGCGAGGTCGACCGCCAGCGCGGCCTGCAGCTGGGCGCCAGCGAGTACCTGGTGAAGCCGTTCCAGTCCGAGCTCTTGGGGGCCCTGGTGAAGCGGTACCTCGCGCTGTGAGCGGCAAGCGGCTGGCCGACGAGTTCGTCGCCGAGGCGCAGGAGATCGTCGAGGCGCTGGGCAAGGACCTGCTGTTCCTCGACGAGCGCCGCGGCGACGAGCCCGACCCCGAGGTGGTGAACGGCATCTTCCGCGGCGCCCACTCGCTCAAGGGCCTGTCGGCGATGTTCGGCTTCCCCGCGCTGTCCACCGTCGCCCACCAGATGGAAGACGTGCTCGATGCGCTGCGGCTGGGGAAGCTGCGCTTCGACGACCGGGTGCTCGACGCGCTCATCGAGTCGCTCGACGTGCTGCAGGCCTTGCTCGCCGAAGGGGCGGGTGGCGCGGTCGACGCCGGCCCCGCCCACGAGGCGGCGCAGACCCAGGCCCGCCGGCTGGAAGCGCTCCTCACCGGGCAGGGCGCGGCGGGCCCCGACCCGCTGGAGGCGCTGGGGCTCGACCCGCAGCTGCGCGCGGTGCTCACCGAGTACGAGGAACACCGCCTCAAGGAGAACGCGCGCAAGGGGCTGCCGCTGTGGAAGGTGCGGGCGGTCTTCGGGCTCGAGGACTTCGACCAGAAGCTCGCCGCGCTCAACGCCGCGCTCAAGCCACTGGGCGAGGTGGTCTCCACGCTGCCGTCGTCGCGGCCGGGAGAGGAAGCCACCATCGCCTTCGACCTGCTCTTCGCGGCCCGCGGTGCGCGCGACGCGGTGGCGGGAGCGGTGGCGCCCCTGGGGGCCGAGCTCAGCGCGCTGTCGGGCCCCCTGGAGCCGCCGGTGGCGCTCGCCGCCCCGTCGGAAGGGCCCGAGCCGCCCGCGCCCAGCCGCCCCCCGGTGCCGCTGGAGGTCGACGAGCCGAGGAGCGAGACCTCGCTGCGCTCGCTCACCCAGACGGTGCGCGTCGACATCGGCCGGCTCGACGCGCTGATGAACGCGGTGGGCGAGCTCGGCCTGGTGCGCGCCAACCTGGAGCGGCTCGCCGAGGTCGCCCGCACCGCCACCGCCGTGCTGCCCGGCCGCTGGGGCCAGGAGCTGCACGCCGAGACCCGCGCGCTGGCGCGCAAGCTCGAAGAGCTGCAGGCCGGAATCCTCGACGTGCGCATGGTCCCGCTCGGGCAGGTGTTCGACAAGCTGGCGCGCCTGGTGCGCCGCCTGGTGCGCGAGAGCGGCAAGGAGATTCACTTCCAGATCCACGGCGGCGACGTCGAGCTCGACAAGCTGATCGTCGAGGAGCTGTCGGACCCCCTGATGCACCTGTTGCGCAACGCCATCGACCACGGCGTCGAGCCCCGGGCCCAGCGGGAGAAGCAAGGCAAGGCCGGGCTCGCCACCATTCGCCTCGCCGCGCGCGCGCAAGGCAACCACGTGCTGCTCGAGGTGGGCGACGACGGCGCGGGCATGGACGAGGAGCGCATTCGCGAGGTCGCGCTCGAGCGGGGGCTGGTGACCCGCACCCGCCTGAACGAGCTCTCGCGCGACGAGGTGCTCAAGCTGGTGTTCCTGCCGGGGTTCTCGACGCGGGCCGAGGTCACCGAGCTGTCGGGGCGCGGGGTGGGGCTCGACGTGGTGAAGACCAACCTCGCCCGGCTCTCGGGGGTCATCGACCTGTCGAGCACGCGCGGCCAAGGCACCACCTTCGTGCTCACGCTGCCGCTCACCCTGGCGATCTTGCGGGCGCTGGTGGTCGAGGTCTCGGGCAAGACGTGGGCGGTGCCGCTCAACAGCGTGCAGGAGATCGTCGCGGTGGAAGCGAAGGCGCTGCGCACGGTGGAGCGGCGCGAGGTGCTGCAGCTGCGCGGGCAGACGGTGCCCTTCGTGCGCCTGGCCCGCCTCTTCGGCCTGCCCGAGGCCAAGCTCGAGCGCTACCACGTGGTGGTGGTGGCGCTGGCCCAGCAGCGGGTGGGGCTCGCGGTCGACGCGCTGGTCGGCCAGCAAGACGTGGTCACCAAGCCCCTGGGCGGCCGGCTGGCCCACGTGCCGGGGGTGGCGGGGGCGACCGACCTGGGCAACCGCCGCACGGTGCTGGTGCTCGACGTGGCGTCGCTGATGGAGGAGTTCTTGCGGCCACGGGCGGCGGCGGTGCCGTAGAGTCGGCGGTCGGTCGTGGCGGCTCCGCTCCCCAGCTTCCTTTCGCGCTTCTTCTACCGGCCCGACGAGGCCGGCGCGGGGGCGCTCTCGTGGCTCGACTCCAGCCCGGTGGAGATCCCGAGGCGCTCGCAGATCCCCGACAGCCAGCTCGAGGTGCTCGCGGTGCAGCTGAGCGACGAGCGCTACGCGGTGCCGGTCGACCGGGTGCGGGAGATCGTCAAGGTGCCGCCGTTGACCTGGGTGCCGCGGGTGCAGCCCGGGCTCCTGGGGGTGATGAACCTGCGCGGCGAGGTGCTGCCGGTCTACGACGTGGCGCCGCGGCTCGGGCTGCGCGACGCCCCGGTGGGGCTCGAGGGCGCGGCCGCGCTGCCCAGGTCGGCGCGCGTGGTGCTGGTGCGCGACGAGGCGGGCGCCGCCGGCATCCTGGTCGATGCGGTGCACGGGGTGGTGCGGCTGCCCGCCCAGGGCCTGGAGCCGGCGCCCGCCGGCGCCTACGAGCGGGGCGCCATCGCGGCGCTGGGCCGCATCGACGACGAGCTCTACATCGTGCTCGACCTCGGGGCGGTGCTGCCGTGAGCGCGGGCCCCGCCCAGGTGCAGCTGTGCGCGCTGCAGGTGGGGGGCGACCACTACGCGGTGGACATCATGCGGGTCGAGGAGATCCTCCACCCCGCGCCGGTGACCAAGGTGCCCGGTGCCCCGGCGCTCATCGAAGGGGTGGTGCAGCTGCGCGGGGCGGTGCTGCCGGTGCTCGACGTGCGCCGCGCGCTGGGCTTCGTGCACCTCGAGCCGCTGGGCCGGCTCGCGCGCCTGGTGGTCTGCCGGGTCGGCGGGCGGCGGCTGGGGCTCCTGGTCGACGCGGTGACCGGGGTGCTCAAGGTCGAGCTCGGCGAGCTCAAGCCCGCGCCCAGCGCCGCCGCCAGCGCGGTGGTGCCGGGGCTCCTGCGCCACCAGGAACGGCTGTACCTGTTGCTCGACGTGCTGGCGCTGCTCGAAGGGGGACTCGCGTGACCGGCCTCAACGACGATGCTCAAGGCGAGGCCCGGTACCAGGCGCTCTCGCGGTTGCCGCCGGTGCCGGACTCGATTCCTCGGCTGGTGGCCGCGCTCTACGACGAGAGCTGGCGGGTGCGGAAGCTGGCGTCCGAGCTGCTGTCCCGGGCGGAAGCGACGCCCCCGCTGTTGACCGCGCTCCTCGGCGTGCTCGCCGACCGCGGCCAGACCGGAGCGCGCAACGCGGCGGCCTCCGCGCTCGCCCTGCTGGGGGCCGAGGCGGTGGGCCCGCTGGTGACGCTCCTGGGCCACGCCGACGCCGATCAGCGCAAGCTGGCCGCCGACGTGCTGGGCGAGGTGCGGCGGCCCGAAGCGGTGCCCGCGCTCCTCAACGCGCTGCAGGACGCCGACCTCAACGTGCAGGCGGCCGCCGCGGAAGCGCTGGGGCGCATCGGCGGCCACGAGGCGTGCCGGGCGCTCGAGCGGCTCCTGCGTGCCAGCGAGCCGCTGCTGCAGGTGGCGGCGCTCGAAGGGCTGGCGCAGCAGGCCCACGCGCCGCCGCTGCCGCTGGTGGTTCCGCTGCTGGCCCCCGCGGCGACCCGCCGCAGCGCGTACCGGGTGCTGGGCCGGGTGTCACACCCCGCGGCCTTCACGTTGCTGCTCCAGGGCCTGGGCACGGCGGCGCGCGACGCGGCGCTCGCCGGCCTGGGGGCGCGCGAGGTGCCTCCGGGCGCCGACGGCGACGCCGCCATCGGCGCGGTCGCCCGCCGCATCGACGACGCCCAGGCGCGGCTGGCCCAGGCGCTGCGCGGAGACGACCTCGCGGCCCGCCGCGGCGCCCTGTGGGTGGCGTCGGCCTGGAACCGGGCGTCGCTCGCCCCCGCGGTGGCC
>JAIBBQ010000140.1 GCA_019694595.1 Myxococcaceae bacterium | reverse complement strand
CGCCGGCCAGCGCGGCCCCGGCGGCGTGCCAGGCGCGCGCGACGGCCGCGGCGAGCTCGAGCCCGGCGCGGCGGGCGGCGCCCTCGGCCCCTTCGGCGAACGGAGACCGGGTCACTTGGGCGCCCCAGGCCTCGAGCGACTGCGCGGTCTCCAGGGTGACGTCTTCCGGCAGCACCACCGAGAGCGGGCGGCGCAGGCGCGCCAGCTCCCGGGCGAGCGCCACCGCGAGCTCGCCGTCGCCGACCAGGCGCAGCGGCCCGTCGGGGAGCCCGGCGGCCACCAGCGCGCGGGCGGCGCGATCGTGGAGCGAGGCCTCGGGGGCGCTCGACTCGAGCTTCACCACCACCAGCGGGTGGCGGCGCAGGCGGGCGGCGGGCGTGAGGCCCACGGCCTCGGTGAGAGAATCGATGGGGCGCGGCGGAGGCATCGAACGGGGTCGCCCTTCTCACATCTGCGCGTACAATTCACCCGTGGCCGAGCGTGAGGCGGGCGTGGAGGTGCCGACCGGTGACCGCCGGGCCCGGGTGCGCGCGGTCCTCGAGAAGCGCCACCTCGACGCGCAGGCGGCCCCGGGCACGGTGTGGGCCACCTGGCTGCAGGAGCGCTTCATCGCCCGGGCGCGCGCGCTCTTCTACGCGCGGCTGATGTTCCTCACCATGGGCCTGCTGATCTTCTCGGTGCCCATCTGGCGCAACTACTTCGGCATCGGCAGCCCGGTGGCGCTGGGCGGCTACGTGGCGATGCTGCTGTACAGCATCGCCAACTACCTGGTGCTCGACCACCCGCGCGCGGGCCGGGTGGTGACGTACATCACGCTCTGCCTCGACCTCGCGGTGGTGGTGGTGCTGATCGCCAAGCCGCAGTACCAGGCGGGTCTGCAGAGCCCGCTGCTGGCGACGCAGCTGCTCTTCACCACGCTCTTCGCGCTGCTGTACCCCAAGCCGCTGTCGATCTTGCCGCCGATGCTGGCGCTGCTCATCACCCTGCGGCTCGATCAGCTGCTCGACCGCACGCCCACCGCGGTCGAGGTGCTGACGCTGCTGTGGTACCTCGCGCTGAACTTCATCATCCTCTACGTGCTGGTGTACCTGAACGAGCGGGAGATCTCGACGCACCGGGAGGTGCTCGAGCTCCAGGGCGACCTCAAGGAACTGGCGATCGTCGAGGAGCGCAACCGGCTGGCGCGGGAGATCCACGACGGCCTGGGCGCCTCGCTGAGCTCGCTCATCATCCAGAGCGAGTACCTGCTGGGGCTGGCGCAGGACCCCACGCTGAAGCACGAGGTCGGCGAGCTGCGCGGCTCGGCCGAGGAAGCGATCGAGGAGCTGCGGCGGAGCCTGCAGATGATGCGGGAAGACTTCGACCTCGCCAGCGGCCTCGAGGACTACGTGAAGACCTTCCGCGAGCGCACCCAGCTCGCGGTCAGCTTCTCGGCGACGGGCACCATCTTGAAGGTGAACCCGGAAGCGCAGCTGGCGCTGTTCCGGGTGCTGCAGGAGTGCCTGTCGAACAGCCTGAAGCACGCGGCGCCGACGGCCATCGAGGTGCGCCTGGCGGCGGCGGGCGACCGGGTGGCGCTCTCGGTGAAGGACGACGGCAAGGGCTTCGAGCTGTCGGCCAAGCGAATCGGCCACTACGGCCTCATCAACATGCGCGAGCGGGCGAACAAGGTGGGCGGCGAGGTGATCATCGAGTCGAAGCCCGGGGCCGGCACCCAGGTCACCTTCTCCATTCCGCAGACGCCCATCGCGTAGCATCGCGCCCCCAGAGAGCCCCCATGGACGAGACCCCAGCGCCGCCGCCCGCCGAAGCCCCTGCCCCCACGGGCCCCACCCGGGTCTACGTGGTGGAAGACCAGACCAAGATCCTCAAGAGCCAGCTGAAGCTGCTGGAGGCGAGCGCCGACCTGTCGATCATCGGCACCGCGCTGTCGGGTGAGACGGCGGTGGAAGAAGTGCCGCGGCTGTTGCCCGACGTGGTGCTGCTCGACCTCGGGTTGCCGCGCATGAGCGGCATCGACGTGACGCGCGCGCTCAAGAAGCTCTGTCCGCAGGTCGAGATCCTGATCTTCACCATCTTCGACGAGGAGGACAAGGTCCTCGAAGCGGTGCAGGCGGGCGCGTCGGGCTACCTGCTCAAGGGTGCGACGAGCGACCGCATCATCGAAGCGATCAAGGAAGTGCGCGGCGGCGGCACGGTGATCCAGCCGAACCTGGCGCGGCGGCTCCTCAAGCACTTCCGCGTGCCGACCTCCGGCGCCGAGGCGCCTCCGCCCCCGGCCGCCGAGGAAGCGACGTTCAAGCCGCTGTCCGACCGTGAGCGCGAGATCCTGCAGCTGGTGGCCAAGGGCGTCTCGAACTCGGAGGCGGCCAAGCTGCTCGGCGTGAGCAAGGCCACCATCCGCACGCACCTCGAGCACATCTACCGCAAGCTCGAGGTCACCAACCGCGTCGAGGCGGTCACCGAGGGCATCCGCAAGGGCATCGTGAGTGTCTAGCTGGGTTGGGTGCTCGCGCCCGCTCCCGTGCGCGAGCACGGCGCGGCTGACGCCGCGTCCCACCGAAAGCGTTCGGATCGAGAAACCGAACGCTCCTGCTTCTCCCTGATGCAGGAACGCGCGGTACCCTTGATCCGGGCGTGACCGCCTCTTCGGGTGCTCACGACACAGGAACCAGCGTTCGGTGGTTCGATCCGAACATCACCCGTTGGACGGGGCGCTCAGCCCCGCCGTGTCCGCGTGCGGGAGCAGCGCGGACACAGAAACCAGCGTTCGGTCGTTCGATCCGAACGTCACCCGTTGGACGGGGCGCTCAGCCCCGCCGTGTCCGCGTGCGGGAGCAGCGCGGACACAGGAACCAGCTCAGTTGCACAACCCCATGATCGACGAGCTGCCGGTGTTGACCACGGTGCAGGTCTTGCCGGCGCCGCAGGTCGCGTTCGCCTCGGAGGCGCAGCGCGCAGGCGGGTTGGCCCCGGTGCAGCCCAGGTCGCAGGGCGCGAAGCAGGTGCTCTGGCCCCCCTGGGTCAGCGAGGTGCAGATGAGGCCGTTGGCGCAGGCCGCACCGCGGAACGGGTCGCTCGTCGAGCAGCTCTCGCCGAGCTTCGCCACGGTCGCCTGCTGCGGCACGCAGATGCCCGAGCCGTCGTTGCTCACCTTGTAGGTGCCCGTCGGGTCCGTCGGCACGCAGCTGGTCGGCGCGCTGCCGATGTTCGCGCAGTTGGTCAGCGCCTTGTCGAACACGCTGCACTTCGCCATGCAGGTGCCCAGCACCGAATTGAACTTCACGTCGAACTGCCGGTAGATGTTCACGCACGCTTCCGTGGTGGCGCACGCCGGCTGCGGCGTCAGGCCGTTGCGCGACTCGACCGCGTTGCAGGTCTTGAGGCACACGCCTTCGTCGACCGAGCGGGTCAGCGCGCACTCCAGGCCGGTGTTGCACTGGGTGGCGACCGCGGTGGGCGCGTAGTCCTGCTTGCAGCGGTCACCCAGGTTCACCGTGCCCGGCGGCCGGCAGACGTCGAACGGGTAGACGCCCTGGTCATAGAACTCGAAGAACTGGTACTGGCAGTTGCCCGTCGGCGTGGACTCCGTCGGCGCACCGTTGGCCGCCTTGAGCAGGCAGGTGTTGCCGCGCGGAACCGTGACCTGCACCTTGCCGCCGTCGGCGTCGGTGGCGAACTGGGCGCACTTGCCGCCGGTGAAGAGCGACTGCGGCAGGCAGATGCCGCCGTTGCAGAGCTCGCCGCGATCGCAGTTGGCGACCGAGGTGCACTGCTTCACGCAGAGGAACGTGTCGGTGAAGACCTCGTTGCAGGTGTGGTCGGCCGGGCAGCCGCCGATGTCCTGCTTGCACTCCTGGTACCGGCGCGGGCCGGTGCAGGTCGTGCCGCGGCACCACTGGCCCTGCGTCGCGCAGCTGTCCTGCGCGGCCTTCGACGTCGGCAGGCAGGTGCACTGGCCGTCGGCGCAGGCCACCTGGCCGGGGTCGCACTGGTTGCCCGAGCACTTGGTCTCGACCGCCACGCACTTGAAGTCGCCCGACGGCTGCTTGGTGCAGATGCCCGCGTCGCAGTTGCAGGCGTCGATGCAGACGCGCTTGGTCTTGTCGCAGATCTGGTTCGCCGCGCAGCCGCCGCTGCACGCCGGGATCGGCTCCGGGTTGCCGCCGTCGACGTCGTCCATGGGGCCCGCATCGAGGGTCGGGTTCGGCTTGGGGCAGCCCGCGAGGACACAGGTCATCAGGGCGCCAAACACCGCGACGCGAAGGATCGAAGGCATGAAGGAAGTTCTCCGGGGTCGGCCAGAAAGAAAGAGGCGGCCGACATAGAGAAGGGGGTGGGTGGTGTCAACACAACATGCGCACCGCGGTTTGCCGCAGCGCGTGGCGGCTTAAGCCGACGGCCTTCAGAAGCTGGCGGTCACGCCCCACAGCAGCGCGCTGTACGTCTCCTCGGCGGCGCCGCCGCAGCTCACGTCGCAGGGCGAAGTCCACTTGGTGCCCTGCCCGAAGTACTGGTCGCTGAACTTGGCGTACCGGAAACGGACCTCGTACCCGATGGGGCCCCAGATGTCGCCCGCCAGCCCCACGTCGAAGCCGATGCCCGCCCCCGTCGCGCCCCCGTTGGCGGCGTCGAAATTGCCGTAGCCCTGGATCTCGTCGGGCCCCGGCTTGGGGCTGATCATGTACGTGAACGACGCCACCAGCTTGGCGTACTTCGAGCCCAGCGGGACCATGCCGTCGAGCCCCAGCTGCGGGAACAGCCGCGCGCTGCCCGGCAGCGGCACCATCGCGTTGGGGTCGATCTCGAAGTTGCGGCCCGCCACGCCGAAGCGCACCCCGGCGTAGGCCACCAGCGGGTCCCGCTCGGGCCCGAAGCCGAAGTAGTAGCGGTAGGCGAGCTGCGCACTGAAGGTGCGGTCGTTCGACACCACCTGCTTCTCCGGCGTCTCGCCCACGGGCGACTTCACCGTCAGCTTGGTGAGCGAGAAGCCCATGCCGAAGCTGGCCACCACCCCGATGCCCTGAGCCGGCGAGCTGGTGATGGCGGCCAGCGGGAACAGCTCGAGGTTCAAGTTGAACCCGGCGTACGGGACCTTGGGGGTGAAATCGACCGCGTCGCCCGGCGGCCGCTTCGCCGCGTCGAGCGCGTCGTACTCCGCGCAGTTGGCCACCCCGGGCCGCGAGCAGTAGCTGCGCCAGGTGGTGGTGCCTGCGACCCACAGCCGCACCACCTTGGGCCCCACCTTGCCCTTGGTCTTCTTGCCTTCGTTCTCCAGGTCCGCGTCGCGCTCGTCGGGCCGCGGCTCGATGGGCGTCATCGCCGAGCTCGCCTCGGCTTCCTCTTCCTTGCGGCGCTTCTCGCGCTCGGCCTTCGACAGGCCGGTCGCCGTCGCCGTCTCCTCGGGCTGGGCCTCGGCCTTCTCTTCCTTGGGCTCTTCCTTCTTCACCACCACCGGCGCGGCTTCCTCTTCCTCGGCGGGCGCCTCGGCGGAATGCGGCGCGCTGGCCGCCGCGGCGGCGATGGCCTTGGCGAGCTTGCCCGCGTGCTTGTCGGAGATGAGCCCCTTCTTGGTCGGCAGCTCCTTGCTCCAGAGCTCCTGACCCTTCTCGTCGAGAATGCGGAAGCCCGCGCTGTTGCCCGACAGTGTGCACTCCACCGCGGCGTCGACCCCCGCGGTGCGCGCCACCTTGGCCACCGCGGCAGCGGTCATCGCCTGGGCGCCCTTGAGCTTCTTCTTCGCGGCCGCGTCCTTCCACTTGGCCAGCGAGACCGACTCCACCACGCCGGCCTTCTTGAGCGCGGTCTCCACCTGGGTGTGCAGCTTGTTGGCCTTGTCGCCTTCGAACTCCAGCACCACCACGCGCTGCGCGAAGGCGGCGTGCGCCAGCACCAGCGTGAGCCACACCCACCTGCGCATCGACCGTTGCGTCCTCAAAGATGCCTTCTTTGGCGAGCCCTTCAGTGCCAGTGGAACCATTGTAGGCCTTTTGAGACCCATGTGGGTGCTCTACCCCCGCTGGATCGGCCAGCCCTTCGAGACCGCCGCCCGGACCAGGCCGTTCCCTTCGTCGCCATGGGGGGCCACCACGATGGCGCGCTCCGCGAAGCGCAGCATCGGCTCGTCGAGCTCGCCGTTGCCCACCGCGAGGGCGGGCCGCAGGCCCCGGCGCTCGAGCCACGTCACCTTGCCGTCGCCCGCGGGCACCGGGCCTTCGAGCCGCGCGGTCACCACGCCCGCGTCCACCGCACAGCGGGCGCCCAGGCAGCGCGCCTTCGGGATGCCCAGGAGCGCGGCCCCCGCCTCCACCACCCAGATGGGACTCGCGGAGCAGATCCACACCTCGAGCCCGGCGCCCGAGAGCGCCTCGAGCCAGGGCCGGGTGAAGCGGAAGATGCGACCTTCGAAGCGCTGCTTCACCAGCGCGGCGCAGTCCTCTTCGAGCTGGGCCTCGGACAGGCCCGCCAGCACCTGGGCGTTGAAGGCGTACGCTTCCACCGGGTCCACCGCGTGGCGCCGCTCGTACTCGTGGAAGGCGGCACGCGGCTCGGCGAGCGACGGGAGCGCCCCTCGCGCGGCGAGGTGCCGCAGCAGCTCTTCCCCCACGTCGCCCCGCCACAGGGTGCCGTCGGCGTCGAACACCGCCGCCTTTCCTCGGGCCCTGCCGTCGAGCAGCGGCGCGAGCAACGCGCGCACCGCGGGGGCGCTGACCTCCTCGAGCGTCATGTAGAGTGGCGCCTCACCGTGAGAGCCTCTTTCCTGCTCGCCGCGCTGGCGCTGGGCGTGGGCTGCGGCGACGCCCGGCCGTGCTCCAGCTGCCCTCTGGTCGGGGGGACGTACGCGCTCACGCTGGGCGAGTTCCAGGGCAGCAGCGAAGCGTGCGCCACGCTCCTGCCTCCGCCGGCGCCGACGTCGCTCACGCTGCTGCAGTCGGGCTCGGTGCTGCGGGCCACCATCGGTGGCGAGTCGTACTCCGGCACCCTGCTCGACACCTACGACTTCTCACTCCTCGGCGCCGAGCGTCAGGTCGACGGGGGCACCGAAGATCTGCACGTGCGAGGGCGCTTCATTCCCGGAGCGGCCGATTCCGGCACGCTCCGCGGGAGCTTCGACACCACGAGCCGGCGGGGCGGCCGCCTCTGCGACGGCACCCAGCCCTTCACCGGCCCCCGGCAGTAGTCGCTACTTCTTCTTCGAGCCGGCCGCGGCCTTCTCCGCCGCCGCCTTCTTGCGACCGAGGCGCTTCTTCCACCGCACGCGGATCCGGCTGCGCTTGCGCTGGTGCTTGCTCTTGCTGCGGGCCATTCGTCGATCTCCTTCGGTGGAAACTGCGAAACGGGTGGGGGCCTGTAGCAGGTTTGCCCTTCAGGTGGGGGTTCCTTCGTCGTCGGGCGTGGGCCGGGTGGGAAACGGAATGCCTTCCGCCCCCCGCACGTCGGTCGGCGCCACCTGGCCGGCGGTCAGCGCCCCCTCGCGCGGGCCGGCCTGTGGCTCCTTGCCCGCGGGGGTCGCCGGGCGGTCGGGGCGCTTGTTCACCCGGGCGAACACCGGCCGGGTGGCGTCGAGGAAGCGGCGCACCTCGCTCAGGGGCAGCGCGGGGGCGTGGTTGCCGTTGACCCCGGTCATCGCCGTGGCCATGCACATGGCGTTGAGAATGGCTTCCTCGGTCGCTTCCATCACCGCCTCGTAGAGAGGGTCGAGGCGCTGATCGAGGAGGATCTTCATCTTGTAGACCATCTTCCGCGTGCGCCTGGGCACCACGTTGGCGGTGGAGAACGCGGTGATGATTTCCCCCGAGCCGTGCGCGGCGTAGCTGCCCACCCGCCCGATGCCCAGCGCCACCCGCTTGCAGAGGCGGTTGAGCTGGTGCGGCAGGAGCGGCGCGTCGGTCGCCAGCACCGCGATGATCGACCCGTAGGAATGCTCGCGCCGCTTCTGCTTGCGGTACGTCTCCGCGAGCACCTCGCCGAGCGGCATGCCGGCCACCCGCAGGTTGTGCATCTTCCCGAAGTTGCTCATCACCAGCACGCCCAGGGTGTAGCCGCCGAACACCTCGGGCAGCGTGCGCGAGCTGGTGCCGATGCCCCCTTTGAAGTCGCAGGTGATCATGCCGGTGCCGCCGCCCACCGCGCCTTCCGCCACCACGCCGCCGGCGGCCGACGCGAGCGCGGCGCGCACGTGTTCCTCGCGCACGTGCCGCCCGGTGATGTCGTTGAGCCAGCTGTCGTCGCATTCCCCGACCACGGGAATGATGACGTCGTGCTCGTCGCCGATGCCGGGGTTCTCTTCGACCATCACCCGCGCCACCGCGTCGGACACCACGCCCACGCTCATGGTGTTGGTGAGCAAGATGGGCGTCTCGAGCAGGCCCCATTCCACCACCTGGGTGAGACCGGAGATCTCCCCTGCCCCGTTGAGCACGAAGGCGCCGGCGTTGAGCCGGTCCATGAAGATGTTGCCCGCGCTGGGGAGGATCGCCGTCACTCCGGTGCGCACCGGCCCCTTGCCGACCGCGAGCGGCCCGTCGCCTTCGATCAGCGTGGCGTGCCCCACGCGCACGCCTTCGACGTCGGTGATGGCGTTGAACCGGCCGGGCTTGAAGCGGCCGAGCGGCAGGCCCAGGTCGCGGGCCCGGCAGCGCTTGTCTTCCAGGTCGAGCTCGAGCTCCAACGTCAGGCCTTCGCTTCCACTCCACCGTTGGGCATCGGCGGCGGCTCCTCGAAGCGCAGCGCGCGGCTGTCCTCGCGGCTCGCCTTGCGCGCCTCGCGTTCCTTGTACCGGCGGATCGCGCCCGCGAGGATTTCCCCGATGAGCGTGCGGTAGTCCATGCCTTCGGCCTGGGCGATCAGCACCAGGTCGCTCCACCCCGGGGTGAGCCCGGGGAGCGGGTTGCATTCCAGGAAGTAGAAGCGGCCGCGATCGTCCATGCGGAAGTCGATGCGCGCCACGTCGCGGGCGCTGAGCGCCATGAAGGCGCCGCGGGCCGCCGACTTGAGCCGTTCCATCTGCCCGGGGTCGAGCCGCGCCGGCGCCTCGTAGCGGATGCGGTCGTTCGCCTCGAGCTTGTCCTCGAAGCGGTAGACCGGCGTGGGGTCGGACTTGTCGAGGAAGCAGATCTCCATCGGCGCCAGCACCCGCGGGCGCCGCTCGCCGAGCAGGCCGACGGTGAACTCGCGGCCGCCGACGAACTCTTCGATCAGCGCGGGCTGCTGGTACTTGCCCACCATCTCGCGCACCACCTCGCGCAGCTCGGCCTCGGTGGCCACCACCGACTTCTTCAGGACGCCCTTGCTCGAGCCTTCGGCCACCGGCTTCACCATCAGCGGCCAGCGCTCGAACTGCTTGTCGAGCCGCTCCTTGCCGGTGGTCATCAGCTGGAAGTTGGGGGTGTGAATGCCCGCCTGGCGCACGATCTTCTTCGCCAGCGCCTTGTCGAGCGCCAGCGAGAGCGTGGCGGGGTCGCTGCCGGTGTACGGAATGTCGAGCAGCTCGAGCAGCGCGGGCACCTGGCTCTCGCGGTTGCGGCCGCGGAACCCTTCCGCGATGTTGAACACCAGGTCGACCGGCGCGCTGGAGAGGATCGTCGGCAGCTCGGGCGTGGCCTCGAGGTCGATCACCTCGTGGCCGTGCGACGCGATGGCCTCGCGGATCGCCTGCAGCGTGCTCGGCGAGTCGTATTCCGCCTCGCGGTCTTCCGCGCTGTCCATGGTGGGCTTGATGCGCTTGACGTTGAAGGTGAAGCCCACGTGCAGGGGGCCGCGGCGGGTGGGCCGCGACTTCGACTTGGGCGACTCCTTCACCTTGGCGCGCCGCGCGGCCGAGGTGAGCACCGCGTCGATCACCGCGTCGCTGTGCAGGCCTTCGAGCTCGGCGGCGGCGTAGATGCCCGCGCCCGGCTCCAGCGACGGCAGCGCGTTGATCTCCAGGAAGTACGGGACCCCCGCGTCGGACAGGCGGAAGTCGATGCGCCCCAGGTCCTTGCAGTCGAGCACGTGGAAGATGCGCTGCGCGGTCTGCCGCAGCCGTTCCGCCATCTCGCGGTCGATCTGCGCGGGCGCGCGCACCTTCACCGCCTGGTCGAGCGCGGTCTTCAGCTCGTAGTCGTAGATCTGGTAGCGCCGGCCTTGCTGCACCTTGGCGTCGAAGACGTATTCCACCGGGGCCAGCACGCCGCCGAAGTCGTTGTCCACGTTGGCGAGGAACGGCACCGTGAGGTCCTTGCCGGAGATGTATTCCTCGACCAGCACGCCGGCCGGGTAGCGCTCCAGCGCCTGGGCCACCTTGGCCTTGAGCGCGGCGACGTCCTCGGCGACCGAGTCCTGGCTGATGCCCTTGGAGCTGCCTTCGAAGTTCGGCTTCACGATCACCGGGAAGTGCAGCGCCTCGGCGTTCAGGTCCTGCGCGCGCTCGACGAACTGCCAGCCCGGAGTGCGGATGCCGTGCTCGCGCAGGATGAGCTTGGTGAGCTGCTTGTCGAGCGTGACCGCCAGCGCGTAGGCGTCGGAGCCGGTGTACGGGAAGCCGAGCTCCTCGAAGAGCGCGGGGAAGAACGCTTCCCGGAAGCGGCCGCGCCGCCCTTCGGCGGTGTTGAAGATCAGGTCCGGCGAGAAGGCTTCCAGGCGGGCCACGGTGCGCGAGGCCGGCCCGGAGACCTCGATGCGCTCCAGCCGGTGGCCCAGCCGCTCGATGGCCTTGGCGAGCGCGTCGACCGTCTCCTGGGTGTCGAACTCGGCCTCTTCCTCGGAGTCCGAGAGGCGCAGGTTGTGGGTGAGCGCGATGCGCATAGGGCGCGCACCGTAGATCGGAATGGCGCGCGCGATCGATCAGCGCGGAGGCGTGGGGCGCTCGAGCATCACCCGGCCGGTGGCGCGGGCTTCCTCGCGGGCGCCCACGGGCATCATCTGCGCGTCGACCACCTTGCCGTCGGTCACCTGGGTCTGCGCCCACAGATCGCCCAGGCGCGCGCCGAGCGGGTCCTTCCAGCAGCGCAGCGCCTCGATGCCGCCGATCACCACCAGCCCGGCGAGGAACGCCTTGAGGCCCAGGTCGGGCATCATGCCCAGGAGCACCACCAGCCCGAACGGCGCGTTGCGCAGCACGCTGTCCCGGTGCCGGGCCGGTGCGCGCGACGGCAGGAAGACGACCTTCACGCCGAACGCCTTCTTCCCCAGGCTCTGGCCGAGGAGCATGCCGTCGGCGAACAGCAGGTACAGCATCGCCCCCAGGAGCCCCGCCGGTCCGGCGCTCACGTAGAGCGCCCAGGCGATGGCCACGTCGACCACCCGCGCGCCCAGCCGCAGGAAGAGCGAGGCCTTGGGGTACGGCGAACGGGCCGCTTCTTCCGGCGAGACGAGGTGGAGCTGCGGCCTCACAGCGCGTCGTCTCCGGCGAGCTCGCGCAGCCGATCGTACGCGCTGCGCGACGGGGGCGGCGCGGTGGGCACCGGGTGCAGCGCGGCGATCGACGAGGCCGCGCTCTCGTCGGCGAGGGCGCCTTCGCGGGTGAAGAACACGAAGGCCATCGCCGGGCGCTTGCTGCTCTCGCGCATCGCGAACTGCACGCCGTCGAAGGTCCACCCCTGGCGGACCCAGCCGTTGACGGTGTCTTCCAGCGCCCGCTCGTCGACCGACGAGAGCTCGACGACCTTGTAGAGCAGCGCCCGGGGCTCGGCGTCGGGCCCTCGGCCCGGCCGCTTGCCCGTCGAACCTGGCCTGCGAGACTTCGCCTTCGCCCTGGCCACGCTCACCACCAGACGGTGCTGTACGGGCGGTCCTTCTCCTTGCTCTGGTACCACCAGGCGCTCTTGGCCGCCGGGGGCGCCGCCTCCGCGGCCTCCGCGTAGAGCAGGCTCACCACCGTCATCGCGCCCGCGGCGCCGACCGCACCGAGGATGTACGGGGTCGGCAGGTCGAAGCGCACGCCGAGGATGATGGCCGACAGCAGGAGCACGCCGCCGCCCACCGCGGCGCCGAAGATGTCGGCGCGCACGATCTGGCCGATCGACGGGTTGAACTTCAGCGCCGCCAGCGCCATCAGGCCCGCGCCCAGCGCCGGCGTGAGGAGGATGGCGTCGATGCCCGCCTTGAGGTTCGCCCCGCCGCCCGAGGTGGCGACGATGCCCAGGATGAGCGAGGTGTAGATGGCCGCCCACGCCGCGCCGGAGGTGATGAGCAGGCCCTTGTTCACCGGGAACTCGCCGCCGCCCAGCGCCACGGTGAGCCACGCCGCCGCCTCGCCGCCCAGGAGCCCCAGCCAGCTGATGGGCGTGGGGTCGCTGCTGAAGAGGTTCGAGAAGCCGACCATGAACATCGCGCCCACCGCGGAGTTGATGATGCCGAAGCTCGCCGACTCGATGCCGATCCAGTTGTAGAACTGGTACCAGGCCGAGGCGCCGAAGCCGACCGCGGCGCCCACCAGCGCGCCGGTCAGGTACGCGATGCGGGCGTTGGGCACGAAGGCGTTGGAAGGGTCGGTGAGCAGACGCGGCACCATCTGGGTGGCCAGCACGCCGAGGCCGCCCATCAAGGTGTGGTGCGCCACGAAGGCGCCGCTGCCCGAGCCGGCGAGGAACGGCCCTTCACGCGGGTGACCGTCGAGCATCGCGCCCGGACCGGTGCTGGTGGCCTCGGGCGGGGCCTGGGTCGTCGGCACCGGGGTCGCCACCGGGTCGGTGGGGTTCGCCTGGAACTGCCGCGTCGACGGATCGACGGGCGGCTGGGGCGGAGGCTGCGGAGGAGGCTGCGGCGCCACCGGCTGCTCGATGATCACCGGCGGCGGGGCGGGAGCGAGCTCGGGCGTCCCGGCGTCGTAGTTGGCCACCGGCACGATGATGATCTTGGGGGGCTCCTCGCTCTGAGCGAGCGCGGTAGCGGGCAGGACCAGGGCAGCGAAGAGGGCAAGCCAGGAACGCATCGAAGGTCTCCTCGAGGTGTGGCGACGTCGCGAGGGTGTGACCTTATCCTCCCAGCGCGAAGGCGGGGAAATGAGTACGAATGGGCATGGCCATCGAACGCTTCGGGCAGCTGACGCCCCGGATTCACCCCAGTGCCTTCGTCCACGCGGGCGCCCACCTGCTGGGCGACGTCGTCCTCGAGGAAGACGCCAGCGTGTGGCCCGCCTCGGTCATGCGCGGCGACTGCGGCACGCTCACCCTGGGCGCCCGCAGCAACCTGCAAGACGGCTCGGTGGTGCACGCCACCCAGGGCGTGTCGACCACCACCATCGGCCCCGAAGTCACGGTGGGGCACCGCGTCGTCCTCCACGGGTGCACGGTGGGGGCCTCGAGCCTCATCGGCATGGGCGCCGTGCTGCTCGACCAGGCCGAGGTGGGCGAGTGGAGCTTCATCGCCGCGGGCGCGCTGCTGACGCCGCGCAAGGTGTACCCCCCTCGCAGCTTCATCGTCGGCAGCCCGGCCAAGCGGCTGCGCGAGGTCACGGCCCAGGAATGCGAAGCCATCGTGCACGCCTGGAAGACGTACGTGGAGCTCGCCCGGACCTACCGCTCGGCGTCGTCGCGGTAGAGCTCGGCGAGGGCGTGGGCGCGCTCGACCTCCGAGCGGGCCTCGTCGAGCGCCATCACTTCCGAGAACGCCTGGACCTGCCGGGCGAGTGCCGCGGTGACCGCCGCGCTCGCCTTGAGCCGCCGCTGCGCGCTCCGGCGCTCGTCTTCGAGCTCGCGCAGCTGGCGCGAGAGCTTCCCGGCGACCTCCAGCAACACCTCGCCGTCGGTGGTCGCGGCGCTCAGCGCCTTCGCAGCGTCGACTTCCCGGGCGGTGACCTCGGCGAGGTCGGCGTTCAGGGTGCGGGTGGCCTTGGCGTCACCGCCCGCGGCGAGCAGGCGCCGGCGCAGCGCCTCGGCCTTGCCCTGGAACGCGGTGAGATCGCGCTGGAGCTCACCGCGGAGCGCGAGCAGCGTCGCCGCCGACTGGCGGGCCTGGGCGGCCTGGCGCCGTACCGATTCCAGGGCGGCGTCGAACCCCAGCAGCGGGTCCGCCGGCTCCTGACGCTTCTTCTTTCCAAACAGACCGAACACCACCGGACCGTGAGTGTGGCCTTCGCGCGAGGGCGAAGGCAATCGCTCGCCGGGGCGCTCAGGGCCCGGGCGCGGTGAACGGCGCGCACACCAGCCGCAGCTGCTCGTACGGCGCTCGCGCCCTGGGCGCCGCGCCTTCGAGGAGCGCGGGCCAGCGCGAGGTCGGTAGCCCGTAGAGCGCGAGGAGGTGCTGGAGCAAGGTGACCGCCTCGGCGGCGCGATCGTCTGCCGGGGCGAGCGACACCGCGTCGGCGACCGCGGCGAGGATGTCGGCGACCCGCTCGCCATCGGCCTCTTGCCCGCCGTCGAAGGCCGGCGACCGCTCGGGGAAGAAGGCCGCGAACTGCTGCGGGCCGTGCACCGGCGCGGAAAGCCCCCTGCCCCGGCCGATGGCCTCCAGCGCTTCGAGGTGGGGCAGCAGCTGCTCGAGCAGCGCGGGAGACAGCGGCACCGAGTCCGGCAACAGGGTGCGGAAGCCGCGGTCGAAGGCGGTGCGCACCGACTCGAGCTCGGGGTCCGACAGGTGCTGGTAGAAGGCCCGGCTCCCCTTGGCGCGCTGCTCGTGCGCCAGCTGCTTGAGGTCGGGGTTCTCCTCGCCCAGGGAGACGAAGGACAGGGCGATCTGCACGCCTTCGACCGGGCCCTGGAGCTGGCGGATCACCGCGGGGTCGAGGTGATCCTCTCCGTCGGTCACCAGCACCACGGTGGCGCGGGCGAGGTACGGGTCGCGCCCCCGCGCCTTGCGGATCGACTCGAACGCCGACCCGAGCGCGAGGGTGATGTCCGTCTGGCCGCGGGCGGGCGACTCGCGGAAGAGCCGGTTGATGTGCAGCAGCGCCGCCCCGGCGTCGTCCACCCGCTCGAGGTCGGTGGGCACGTCGTTGAAGAACGAGAAGTAGAGCGGGTCGAAGGGCAGCTGGGCCCGGGCCTTGACGCGGATCGCGTTCAGCTCGGCGATGAGCAGCGCGTCGCGGAAGCGCGCCCGCTGCCCGTGCATCGAGCCCGACGCGTCGAGCACGTAGACCCGCACCGCCGTCTTGCGCACCTGGCGCCGGGCCCCTTCGGGCGCATCCTCGAGGTACGCGCGCACCGGCTGCCGATTGGCGGCGAGATCGTAGAGGAGCATGCGCGGGTGGTGGATGACGAAGTTCCCCAGCTCGTCGAGGCCGGAGGCGAACTCGTAGGTCATCGTCTGGGTGGGCCAGCCCACCCGGCGGGGCGCTGGCCTCGCTTCCGCCAGCGCCGCCTCGACCAGCGGCTCGGCGAGCGCGTCTTCCACGTCGAAGTAGCGCGAGAGGCCCGCGGCGAGCTCGAGCGCCGCGCGCTGATCGGCGTCGAGGTCGAAGGCCAGCTCGGCGAGCAGGTCGTCGGCGAGCTCGTGCGGGGAAGCCTTGCCGCCGGGCGGCAGCGCCTCGGGCCCGGGCAGCTCGAGCCCTGCCGCGCGCAGGCGCTCGTCGCGCTCCAGCGCCTGGGCGACCGCCGCCGGCCCCGGAATCACCGCCCGGACCGCGGCGTGCGCGGCCTCGGCGAGCGGAGCGTCCTGCGCCTCCACCGCGCGCTCGTAGAGGCCCTTGAGCGCGCGGTAGGCCTGCTCGGGTGAACGCCGGGCCGACAGACGCACGTGGCGCGCGAGGTCGGCGACCGAGCGCACCACCGGCGCCGCGCGCACCCGCTGCCTGGCCGACGCCGCCGCGTCGCGGGCCTCGCGGTAGCGCTCGCGGTCGGCCTCCGATTCCACCGCGCTGCGCAGCAGCAGCTCGTGCGCCAGCTCGACGTCACGGCGCTTGCGGGCCACGTCGTCGGGCGACTGACGGGCGCGCTCGAGCAGGAACTCGGCCACCGCGAGCCGCGGTGCCCCGGGCGGGGGAACGAGGGCCGAGGCACGCCGCGGCAGGAGCTCGAAGGTCCCCGGCGACTCGCTCGCGGCGGCGAAGACATCGGCCACCTTGAGCGCCCGGGCGAGTCGCACGAAGTCCGCTTCCAGCCGCTCGGCCGCGCCCGGCACCGGCGCGCCGGCCGCGAGGAGCCGCTCCAGGCGGTCGAGCTCGGCGCGAAAGGCCTGGAGCGCGGCGCTCGCCCTGCCCTCGAGCCCCTTC
>JAIBBQ010000012.1 GCA_019694595.1 Myxococcaceae bacterium | reverse complement strand
CCGAGGTGTCGGGGCGCCTCGAGCAACTCGACGCGGCCTCCTCGGCCGTCGACGTCGCCCGCACCGCGCTCGAGAGCGCGGAAGAGGCCTACCGCGTCACCGCCGCGGTGGTGCAGGCAGGCAGCGGCACCACCACCGACCTCCTCGACGCCCAGTCGGCGCTCACCCAGGCCAAGCTCAACCTGGTGCGTTCCCGCTACGGGCAGGCGCTCAGCCGGGTGCAGCTGCGCCGCGCGCTGGGCGGCTGACGGCGGCGGCCCGGCGTTGTCCAAACCGGGGCTCCGGCGACGTCGCAGCAGGCGAGGCTCCTTCAAGCCTTGACGCGTGCCGCGCGTGGTGGATAAGGAGCGCCGCCTTTCAACGCCGTGCGGTTGGCGGGCGGATCGTGGCTTTGCCGGTGTAGCTCAGTCGGTAGAGCACCTGATTTGTAATCAGTAGGTCGCGGGTTCAAATCCCGCCGCCGGCCAGCAGTGAACGAAGTCGAGGTCGAAACGAAAGGTGACCTGCAGCGACATCCGGAGGGATACCCAAGTGGCCAAAGGGAGCAGACTGTAAATCTGCCGGCTCTACGCCTTCGTTGGTTCGAATCCAACTCCCTCCATCGCCAAGCATCCGCGGGCTTAGCTCAGTTGGTAGAGCATCAGCCTTCCAAGCTGAATGTCATGGGTTCGAGTCCCATAGCCCGCTCCAGATTGTGATGGCCGCATCGCAAGAAGCTTGAAACGCAGCGCGCAGTGACGCAGAGGGCAGTTCCGCAGTGAGCCGCACCGCAGTCCGCAGTCCGCAGTCGCAGTCGCAGCAGGCCGTACCGACATGCCCTGATAGCTCAGATGGCAGAGCGCATCCTTGGTAAGGATGAGGTCACCGGTTCAATCCCGGTTCAGGGCTCCATTCGCAGCAGCAGCACTTCACTGAACGACGAAGGATTGAGGAAACGATGAGCAAGGAAAAATTCGACCGCACGAAGCCGCACGTGAACATCGGGACGATCGGGCACGTCGACCACGGGAAGACGACGCTGACGGCGGCGATCACCAAGGTGCTGGCGAAGGGCGGCGGGGCGACGTTCCTGGCGTACGACCAGATCGACAAGGCGCCGGAAGAGCGCGCGCGCGGCATCACGATCTCGACGGCGCACGTGGAGTACCAGACGAAGAACCGGCACTACGCGCACGTCGACTGCCCCGGGCACGCCGACTACGTGAAGAACATGATCACGGGCGCGGCGCAGATGGACGGCGCGATTCTCGTGGTGTCGGCGGCGGACGGCCCGATGCCGCAGACGCGTGAGCACATCCTGCTGGCGCGGCAGGTCGGCGTTCCGTACATCGTGGTGTTCCTGAACAAGGTCGACATGCTGGACGACCCGGAGCTGCGCGAGCTGGTGGAGATGGAAGTTCGCGACCTGCTGAAGAAGTACGAGTTCCCCGGCGACAAGATTCCCATCATCCCGGGCTCGGCCCTGAAGGCGCTGGAAGGCGACGCCTCCGACATCGGGGAAGGCAGCATCCTGAAGCTGATGGAGGCGGTGGACAGCTACATCCCCACCCCGCAGCGCGCGACGGACAAGCCGTTCCTGATGCCGGTGGAAGACGTGTTCTCCATCGAAGGCCGCGGCACGGTGGCGACTGGCCGCGTGGAGCGCGGTCGGGTGAAGGTGGGCGAGGAAGTGGAAGTGGTGGGCATCAAGGCGACCGCGAAGACGACCGTCACGGGCGTGGAGATGTTCAAGAAGCTGCTCGACGAAGGCATGGCCGGTGACAACATCGGCGCGCTGCTCCGTGGCCTGAAGCGTGAGGACATCGAGCGCGGCCAGGTGCTGGCGAAGCCGGGCAGCGTGAACCCGCACACCAAGTTCAAGGGTCAGGTGTACGTGCTGTCGAAGGACGAGGGCGGCCGCCACACGCCGTTCTTCAAGGGGTACAAGCCCCAGTTCTACTTCCGGACCACGGACGTGACCGGCTCGGTGAAGCTGCCGGACAACGTGGAAATGGTGATGCCGGGCGACAACATCGCCATCGAGGTGGAGCTCATCACCCCGATCGCGATGGAGAAGGAGCTGCGGTTCGCCATCCGCGAGGGTGGGAAGACCGTGGGCGCCGGCGTCGTCGCCGAGATCATCGCCTAACCGTCTGCAGCGCCCGCTCCCGCGGCGCAGCAGGGCGGGGCTGACGCCCCGTCCCACGGGTGGGGTTCGGATCGAGAGACCGAACGCTCACCTGGAGGCAGGAAGGCAGCACCAGAGACCCCGGTGGCCAATCGGCCCCGGGGTTTCTCTTTGAGGGGGGCGTTTCTGATCCAGGCGCGGCTTGACACCGCGCGGGGCCTCTGACATTTGGCCCCCCTTCTCTTATCGCCCCATTGACCACAGTGGGCGAGAACTCTGCGGGCGTCGTTCCGGCGTCAGCACAAAAAGGATCGTGTCGTCATGGCGAAAGGCAACCGGAGTCTGATCTCCCTCGAGTGCTCGACCTGCAGCGAGCGCAACTACACGACCACCAAGAATCGCCGGAAGCAGCAGGACAAGCTCGAGCTTTCCAAGTTTTGCCCGCGGTGCCGCAAGCACACGCCTCACAAGGAAGGAAAGGTCTAACTCCGCGTCACCTGGGCGAGAACGTTTCAAGCGCTTCGCACAGGCCAGTAGCTCCAACGGTAGAGCAGCGGTCTCCAAATCCGCGTGTTGGGGGTTCGAATCCCTCCTGGCCTGCCACTTTTCGATGAGGAGTCGTACCGATGTCGGCCACTGACGCCAGCCAGCAAGCCAACCGCGCGGGAATGGACCCCAAGCGTCTGGTGGTCATCGCCTACCTGGGCCTCGGGCTCATCGTGGCGGTGTTCTTCGCCAACCTGTTCGACCAGATCGCGGTGCGGATCGGCGTCGGCAACGGGAAGGTGCTCGAGGGCCTCGACTGGAAGTACAGCCACCTGGTGGCGCTCGCGGCCACCATCGGTCTCGCCGCGTACCTGTGGACCAACCCGCGCACCAAGTCGGTGTCGCTCGAGGTGGCCGGCGAGCTGATGAAGGTGACCTGGCCGAGCTTCGAGGAGACCCGGGTCTCCACGCTGGCGGTGGTGGTGGCGTCGCTGGTGGCGTCGGTTCTGCTCTTCGGCATCGACACCCTGTGCCTCAAGGTGATGGTCGACTGGTTGCCGATGATCTGGGGGAAGCTGTGATGAGCGCGCAACAGGCCGAAGGTTCCGAGGTGATGCGCTGGTACGTGGTGCACACGTACTCGGGCTTCGAGAACAAGGCGAAGAAGAGCCTCGAAGACAAGATCAAGCTCGAGAAGCTGTCCGAGCACTTCGGCGAGATCCTGATCCCCATGGAGCAGGTCGTCGAGATGGTGAAGGGCGAGAAGAAGACCACCAAGAAGAAGGTGATGCCCGGGTACATCCTGGTGCAGATGCGGATGAACGACCGCACCAAGCACCTGGTGAAGAACACCCCCAAGGTCACCGGCTTCGTGGGTGGCGGTCCGCACGAGGACCCGCCGCCGATGACCGACGCCGAGGTTCAGCGGGTCACCACGCAGATCTCGGAAGGCGCGCTGAAGCCGCGTCCCCGCGTGCAGTTCGAAGAAGGCGACAACGTGCGCGTGATCGACGGCGCGTTCACCAACTTCAACGGCACCGTCGAAGAGGTGAACCCGGAGAAGGGCCGCGTGAAGGTGCTGGTGTCGATCTTCGGCCGCGCCACCCCGGTGGAGCTCGATTTCATGCAGGTCGAGAAGACGTCGACCTGATCACGGTTTGAGATTTTCCCGCGGAATTCACCGCGGGAATGAAGGCGTGGGAGGTCCCTTCGCGGGACCGTCAGACCACGAGGAGAGACAGCGATGAAGAAGGTCACCGGGCAGGTCAAGCTGCAGATCCCTGCCGGCAAGGCGAACCCTGCGCCGCCCATCGGGCCGGCGCTCGGTCAGCAGGGCGTCAACATCATGGAGTTCTGCAAGCGGTTCAACGCCGCCACGCAGGCCCAGATGAAGGAAGCGCTCATCATTCCCGTGATCATCACGGTGTACGCGGACAAGAGCTTCGACTTCATCATGAAGACTCCGCCCGCGAGCATCCTGCTCAAGAAGGCGGCGAAGCTGCACACCGAGAAGAAGAAGGGCTCGGGGGCCAAGAAGCCGGGCAAGGAAAAGGTCGGGCAGATCACCAAGAAGCAGCTGGAAGAGATCGCCAAGACCAAGATCCAGGACACCACCGCGGCGAACGTCGAGGCGGCGATGCGCACCATCGCGGGCACGGCGCGCTCGATGGGCATCGAGATCGTCGGCTGACCCCCTTTCTTCACCCTTTCCCAAAGAACACGAGGAACCAACCATGGCTGGTAAGAAATTTCGCGCGGCTGCCGAGAAGGTCGACCGCAACAAGCGTTACCCGATTCCCGAAGGCTTCAAGCTGCTGAAGGAAACCATCGAGCTCACCAAGACCAAGTACGAGCAGACGGTCGACGTGGCGATCAACCTGGGCATCGACCCCAAGCACGCCGACCAGATGGTCCGCGGCGCGGTGGTGCTGCCGCACGGCACCGGCAAGAGCGCGCGCGTCGCGGTCTTCGCCAAGGGCGAGAAGCAGACGGAGGCGACCAACGCGGGCGCCGACGTGGTGGGCGAGGCCGACCTGGCCAAGCGCATCGAGGAAGGCTTCATGGACTTCGACACCGTGATCGCGACGCCCGACATGATGGGCGTGGTCGGTCGCCTCGGTAAGGTGCTCGGTCCCCGCGGCCTGATGCCGAACCCCAAGGTCGGCACGGTGACCATGGACGTGGCGAAGGCCGTCAAGGAAGCCAAGGGCGGCAAGATCGAGTTCCGCGCGGAGAAGGCGGGCATCGTTCACGCGCCGATCGGCAAGGCGTCGTTCGCGGCGGAGAAGCTCGCCGAGAACTTCGGCGTGCTGATCGACCTGGTGATGAAGATGAAGCCGGCGACCGCGAAGGGCGTGTACCTCAAGGGCATGACCATCTCGTCGACCATGGGCCCGGGCATCAAGCTCGACACCCAGGAGATCGCGGCTCGCTTCCGCTGATCGCGGGGCCGTGTTCCCTGATCGCGCGGCTCCCGCCCGCGATCAGGGGCGGGGCGTCGCCCCGTCCATCCGATGAGCGTTCGGATCGAACCACCGAACGCTTCAGGACCACGAGAGTTTACGGGGGCTTCGGAGCTCGGGCCCCCTCTGTTGACACCGGTGTGTCGGTTCGTGTAAGCGCGCCGGTCATTGCAAACACGACGCCAAGGCCGATGAGGCCGTGTCGTCAAGTCCCCCTGGACGAAGACAGCAGGGACCAGTCGCGATCGCGCAGACCTTCTTGGCAGCTCCGGTACGGGGCGAAGGAAAGCGGACGAGGCGAACGGTTCAAACGGCGCAGTCCGGCCAGCCCTGCCGAGTTAGGGAGCGGTGGTGGGAAGGGTGAGCAGTTCCTTCCGTCTCGCTCTGAAGCACTTTGGCTAGGGAACACGCTGGTGAGGAGGTGAGACCGAAGTGCTGAAGAGCGAGAAAGAAGAGATGATCAAGGACCTGTCCGACAAGTTCGGGCGGGCGAAGGCGGTCGTCGTCACCGAGTTCAACAAGGTCGACGTCGCCACGGTCACCCGGTTGCGCAAGAAGCTGCGCGACGGCGGTGTGGAGCTCAAGGTGCTGAAGAACACCTTGGCGAAGCGCGCCGCGAAGGGCACGAGCGTCGAGAAGGTGTCCGACGACTTCGTGGGGCCGATCCAGGTCGCGCTGTCGTACGGCGACGTGGTGGCTCCGGCCAAGATCCTGGTCGAGTTCGTCAAGGACCTCGAGACGATCAAGATCAAGAGCGCGGTGATTGAGGGCCAGAAGCAGGACCTCAACGGCGTGAAGGCGCTGGCGAAGATGCCGGGCCTGAACGAGCTGCGCGCCAAGCTGCTGGGCCTGTTCAATCAGCCGGCCGGCAAGCTGGTTCGTACCATCGCCGAGCCTGCGAACGCGTTCGCGCGCGTGCTGAAGGCCAAGTCCGAGAAGCAGTGAACCAACCCAACCCAACCAACCGTTTCAAAACTCACAAGGAAGAAAAGTCATGGCAGACCTGAACACCATCGTTGACCAGCTCTCGGCGCTCACCGTCATGGAGGCGGCGGACCTGGTGAAGAAGCTCGAAGAGAAGTGGGGCGTCTCGGCGGCCGCGGTCGCGGTTGCTGGCCCTGCGGCGGCGGGCGGCGCGGCTGCGGCCCCGGCCGAGGAGAAGACCGAGTTCACCGTCGTGCTGGCGAAGGCCGGCGACAAGAAGATCGACGTGATCAAGGTCGTTCGCGAGCTGACCGGCCTGGGCCTCAAGGAGGCGAAGGACCTGGTCGAGGGCGCGCCCAAGACCGTGAAGGAAGGCGTCGCGAAGGATGACGCCGCGAAGATGAAGGAGAAGCTCACCGCGGTGGGTGCCACCGTCGAGCTGAAGTAACCGCTTCATCTCATAGCGGTCGCGGAGGAGCCGGAGGAGCGCGAAAAGCGCCCTTCCGGCTTCGCCGTTACGAAGCACGGCTCTTTTTTTCTATTCCGCAGCACTCATCACGTCACAGCCCTTCTGGGAGCGCGAATGCCGACCCTGCAGAACAACTTCCGCGTCCGTAAGACCTTCGGAAAGATTCAGAAGATCATCGACATTCCCAACCTCATCAACATCCAGAAGCAGAGCTACGAGAAGTTCCTGCAGGCCGACATTCCGCCCGAGAAGCGCGAGGACGTGGGTCTCCAGGGCGTCTTCAAGTCGGTCTTCCCGATCCGCGACTTCAACGAGACCAGCTCGCTGGAGTTCGTGAGCTACCACCTCGACAAGCCCAAGTACGACGTCGACGAGTGCCACCAGCGCGGCATGACGTACTCGGCGCCCATCAAGGTCGTGGTTCGCCTGGTGGTGTGGGACAAGGACGAGGAGACCGGCGCGCAGTCGATTCGCGACGTGAAGGAGCAGGAGGTCTACTTCGGCGAGATCCCGCTGATGACGCAGAACGGGACCTTCATCATCAACGGCACCGAGCGCGTGGTGGTGAGCCAGCTGCACCGCAGCCCCGGCGCGTTCTTCGACCACGACAAGGGCAAGAGCCACAGCTCGGGCAAGCTGCTCTACAACGCCCGCATCATTCCGTACCGCGGCTCGTGGATCGACTTCGAGTTCGACCACAAGGACCTGCTGTACGTGCGCATCGATCGCCGCCGCAAGCTGCCCGCGACGGTGCTGATCCGCGCGCTGGGCGCGGTGAAGGACACGGCCAAGAAGGCGCCGCTCGACTTCACCGGCACCACCGAGGAACTGCTCAACTACTACTACGCCACCGAGACCATCTACCTGCACTCGAACACCGAGTTCGAGAAGTCGGTGGAGCTCGAGCTGCTCTACAACCAGCGCGCGACCCGCGAGATCAAGAGCAAGTCGGGCGAGACCATCGTCAAGAAGAACGGCAAGTTCACCCGCGCGGCGATCAAGAAGCTGGAAGCGGCGAAGATGACCCGCCTGCCGCTCGACGCCGACGAGCTCTACACCAAGGTGTCGGCGTACGACGTGGTCGACGAGGCCACCGGTGAAGTGCTGCTGGAGTGCAACGAGGAAGTGACGCAGGAGAAGCTCGAGGAGCTGCTCAAGCGGAACCTGAAGGAGTTCAAGGTCCTCTTCATCGACAACCTCAACGTGGGCCCGTACCTGCGTGAGACGCTGATGATGGACAAGATCGAGACGCCCGACGAGGCGTTGATGGAGATCTACCGCCGCCTGCGCCCGGGCGACCCGCCGACCCCGGAGACCGCGCGCGCGCTGTTCACCAACCTGTTCTTCAACCCCGAGCGCTACGACCTGTCGAAGGTCGGCCGCCTGAAGCTGAACTTCAAGTTCGGGCTCGAGGAGCCGCTCGACGGTCAGATCCTGACCAAGCGCGACATTCTCGAGGTCATCCGGTACCTGATCGACCTGAAGAACGGCAAGGGCACCATCGACGACATCGACCACCTCGGCAACCGCCGCGTGCGCGCGGTGGGCGAGCTGCTCGAGAACCAGTACCGCATCGGTCTCGTTCGCATGGAGCGTGCGATCAAGGAGCGCATGACGCTCCAGGAGTCCGAGACGCTGATGCCGCACGAGCTCATCAACCCGAAGCCGGTCACCGCGGTGATCAAGGAGTTCTTCGGGTCGAGCCAGCTGTCGCAGTTCATGGATCAGACGAACCCGCTGTCCGAGGTGACGCACAAGCGCCGCCTGTCGGCGCTCGGGCCCGGCGGTCTGACCCGCGAGCGCGCCGGCTTCGAGGTGCGCGACGTGCACCCGACGCACTACGGCCGCATCTGCCCGATCGAGACGCCGGAAGGCCCGAACATCGGCCTCATCGCGTCGCTGTCGACCTTCGCGCGGGTGAACGAGTTCGGCTTCGTCGAGACCCCGTACCGGAAGATCGACGGCGGCTCGCTGACCCCCGAGACCGCGTTCTACTCGGCGCTCGAGGAAGAGAAGCACACCATCGCGCAGGCGAACGCGCCGGTGGACAAGAAGAACCACTTCGAAGGCGACCTGGTCTCCGCCCGCCGCGGCGGTGAATTCGTGCAGGCGCGCCCCGAAGACGTGAACCTGATGGACGTGTCGCCGAACCAGCTGGTGTCGGTGGCGGCCTCGCTCATTCCGTTCCTCGAGAACGACGACGCGAACCGCGCGCTCATGGGTTCCAACATGCAGCGCCAGGCGGTGCCGGTGATCCGCACCCAGGCGCCGCTGGTCGGCACGGGCATCGAGGCGGTGGTGGCGCGCGATTCCGGCGTCTGCACCGTGGCGCGCCGCGACGGCGTGGTCGAGGCGGTCGACGCGAGCCGCGTGGTGGTGAAGGCCGAGCTCTCGGGCGCGTTCGACGTCGCGAGCGAGGTCGACATCTACAACCTGCTCAAGTACCAGCGCTCGAACCAGAACACCTGCCTCAACCAGAAGCCCATCGTGAAGAAGGGCGACCGGGTGAAGAAGGGCGACGTGATCGCCGACGGTCCGGCGACCGAGACCGGCGAGCTCGCGCTCGGCCAGAACGTGGTCGTCGCGTTCATGCCCTGGCAGGGCTACAACTTCGAAGACTCGATTCTCCTCAGCGAGAACCTGGTGAAGGAAGACATCTTCACCTCGATCCACATCGAGGAATTCGAGTGCATCGCGCGTGACACCAAGCTGGGCAAGGAAGAGATCACCCGCGACATCCCGAACGTCGGCGAAGAGGCCCTGAAGGACCTCGACGAGTCGGGCATCATCCGCATCGGCGCCGAGGTGAAGCCCGGCGACGTGCTGGTGGGCAAGATCACGCCGAAGGGCGAGACCCAGCTGTCGCCCGAAGAGAAGCTGCTGCGCGCGATCTTCGGTGAGAAGGCCGGCGACGTGCGCGACAGCTCGCTGCGCGTGCCCCCGGGCGTGGTCGGCACGGTCATCGGCGCCAAGGTCTTCTCGCGCAAGGGCGTGGAGAAGGACGAGCGCGCCAAGCAGATCGAGTCGATGGACGAGGCGAAGCTGCTCAAGGACCAGAACGACGAGATCAAGGTCATCCAGGACTCGGCCTTCGGCCGGGTGCGCAAGATGCTCCTGGGCAAGGAGTCGAACGGCAAGCTGGTCGACGACAAGGGCAAGCAGCTGCTCAAGAAGGGCGACGCGCTGACCGAGGAGCTGCTGGCGACGATCCCGTACAAGTACTGGAGCGAGCTCGAGGTCGGCGAGCAGGTCGACACCAAGGTGCGCGAGATCCTCAAGAACCTCGAGGAGAACAAGGAGGCCGTGAAGCTGGCCTTCGGCGAGAAGATCGCGCGCATCAAGAAGGGCGACGAGCTGCCCCCCGGCGTCATCAAGATGGTGAAGGTGTACGTCGCCATCAAGCGCAAGCTGCAGGTGGGCGACAAGATGGCCGGCCGCCACGGCAACAAGGGCGTGGTCAGCCGCATCCTCCCCATCGAGGACATGCCGTACCTGGCCGACGGTCGCCCGGTGGACATCGTGCTCAACCCGCTCGGCGTTCCGAGCCGCATGAACATCGGTCAGATCCTCGAGACGCACCTCGGTTGGGCGGCGAAGGGCGTCGGTGAGCGGCTGCAGAAGTTCATCGAGGAGAAGTACAGCCCCGATCAGCTCCGCAAGCAGCTCAAGGGCATCTACGACGACGAGGCGTTCCAGGCGTTCACCGACAAGCTGTCGGACAAGGAAGTGGTCTCGCTCTGCCAGCGGCTGCGCCCCGGCATCCACGTGAACACGCCGGTGTTCGACGGCGCGCGTGAGAACGAGATCCACGAGCTGCTCGACAAGGCGGCGCTGCCCCGCACGGGTCAGATGACGCTGTTCGACGGCCGCACGGGCGACCCGTTCGACCAGGACGTGACGGTGGGCGTGATGTACATGCTCAAGCTGCACCACCTGGTCGACGAGAAGATCCACGCGCGCTCGATCGGGCCGTACTCGCTGGTCACCCAGCAGCCGCTGGGCGGCAAGGCGCAGTTCGGCGGTCAGCGTCTCGGTGAGATGGAAGTCTGGGCGATGGAGGCGTACGGCGCCGCCTACACCCTGCAGGAGTTCCTCACCGTGAAGAGCGACGACGTGGTCGGCCGCACGCGCATGTACGAGGCGATCGTCAAGGGCGACAACACGCTGGAGTCGGGCCTGCCCGAGTCCTTCAACGTGCTCTTGAAGGAGCTCCAGTCGCTGGCGCTCGACGTCGAGCTGCTCGAGAAGGCGCCGCCGGAGCGTCAGCGCTCGGCGGGCTTCATGGTCGGCGAGCCCACCAAGACGGGGACCGACGCCTGAGTCGTTCCTGAACCGGGACCTGGCCATTGGGCCAGGTCCCTTCCCAGACACCTTTCGCTACTCAACTTCGTTTCTTTTCCCCGGAGCCGCTCATGAAGGACATTTTCAATTTCTTCGAGAAGCCCAAGGACCCGCTGTCTTTCCAGGCGATTCGCATCGCGCTGGCCTCGCCCGACAAGATTCGCCAGTGGTCGCACGGCGAGGTGAAGAAGCCGGAGACCATCAACTACCGCACGTTCAAGCCGGAGCGTGACGGCCTGTTCTGCGCGCGCATCTTCGGGCCGGTGAAGGACTACGAGTGCAACTGCGGCAAGTACAAGCGCATGAAGCACCGCGGCGTGGTGTGCGAGAAGTGCGGCGTCGAGGTGATCCAGTCGAAGGTGCGCCGCGAGCGCCTGGGCCACATCACCCTGGCGACCCCGGTCGCGCACATCTGGTTCCTGAAGAGCCTGCCGAGCCGCATCGGCAACCTGCTCGACATGACCATGAAGGACCTGGAGAAGGTCCTGTACTGCGAGAACTACATCGTCCTCGACGCGAAGGGCTCGAAGCTCGAGAAGGGCGAGCTGCTCACCGAGGAGCGCTACCAGAAGCTGCTGCACGAGCTGGGTGACGACGCCTTCACCGCGCAGATGGGCGGCGAGGCGGTGCGCGAGATGCTGAAGAGCATCAACGTGCACGAGCTGGGCGACCAGCTGCGCACCGACATGCGTGGCACCACGTCGGAAGCCAAGCGCAAGAAGATCGCCAAGCGCCTCAAGGTCTGCGAGTCGTTCCGCGCGTCGGGCAACAAGCCCGAGTGGATGATGCTGGACGTGGTGCCGGTGATCCCGCCCGATCTGCGCCCGCTGGTTCCGCTCGACGGCGGCCGCTTCGCGACCTCCGACCTGAACGACCTGTACCGCCGCGTCATCAACCGCAACAACCGCCTCAAGCGGCTGCAGGAGCTCAACGCTCCGGACATCATCATTCGCAACGAGAAGCGGATGCTGCAGGAAGCGGTCGACGCGCTGTTCGACAACGGCCGCCGCGGCAAGACCATCACCGGCCCGAACAAGCGGCCGCTGAAGTCGCTGTCCGACATGCTCAAGGGCAAGCAGGGCCGGTTCCGTCAGAACCTGCTCGGCAAGCGCGTGGACTACTCGGGCCGCTCGGTGATCGTGGTGGGCCCGGAGCTCAAGCTGCACCAGTGCGGCCTGCCCAAGGTCATGGCGCTCGAGCTCTTCAAGCCGTTCATCTACAACAAGCTCGAAGAGAAGGGCTACGTCACCACCATCAAGTCGGCGAAGAAGATGGTCGAGAAGGAGCGCCCGGAAGTCTGGGACATCCTCGACGACGTCATTCGCGAGCACCCGGTGATGCTGAACCGCGCGCCGACCCTGCACCGCCTGGGCATGCAGGCGTTCGAGCCGGTGCTGATCGAAGGCAAGGCGATCCAGCTGCACCCGCTGGTCTGTGCGGCGTTCAACGCCGACTTCGACGGCGACCAGATGGCGGTGCACGTGCCGCTGTCGACCGAGGCGCAGATGGAGGCGCGGGTGCTGATGATGAGCACCAACAACATCCTCTCGCCGGCGAACGGCAAGCCGATCATCGTCCCCACTCAGGACATGGTCCTCGGCATCTACTACATGACCCGCCCGCGCGAGTTCGCGCCGGGTGAAGGCATGGTGTTCGCCTCGCCGGCCGAGGTGCAGGCGGCGTACGACCAGCAGGTCGTGCACCTCCAGGCGAAGATCAAGTGCCGGGTGCGCGGCAAGGTCTACGAGACCACGCCGGGCCGGGTGCTGCTGTCCGAGATCGTGCCGGTGAAGGTGGGCTTCGAGGCGGTCAACAAGGTGCTCGACAAGAAGCAGCTCGGGAACCTGATCGACCTCTGCTACCGCCTCACGGGTGAGAAGGAGACCGTGCTCCTCGCCGACCGTATCCGCACGTTCGGGTACACCAACGCGACGCGCGCGGGCATTTCCATCGCGCTCAAGGACATGGTCATTCCGCCGCGCAAGGTGGACCTGATCAACGGCGCGCAGGGCGAGGTGTCGGAAGTCGAGACCCAGTACCAGGAAGGTCTCATCACCTTCGGCGAGCGCTACAACAAGATCATCGACATCTGGGCGCAGACCACCGAGCAGGTGACCAAGGAGATGATGGACCAGATCTCCCAGGAAGAGGTCTCGGGCCACAACAAGGAAGGCAAGCGCGAGACGCGCAAGCAGCCGTCGTTCAACCCGATCTACATCATGGCCGACTCGGGTGCCCGCGGCTCGACCCAGCAGATCCGTCAGCTGGCCGGCATGCGCGGCCTGATGGCGAAGCCGTCGGGCGAGATCATCGAGCAGCCGATCACCGCGAACTTCCGCGAAGGCCTCTCGGTGCTGCAGTACTTCATCTCGACGCACGGCGCGCGCAAGGGCCTGGCGGACACGGCGCTCAAGACCGCCAACTCCGGCTACCTGACCCGCCGTCTGGTGGACGTGGCGCAGGACGCGATCATCAACGAGTACGACTGCGGCACGATGGACGGCATCGTGATGAAGGCGCTCGTCGAGGGTGGCGAGATCATCGAGGCGCTCGGTGAGCGCATCCTCGGTCGCGTGGCGCTCGACGACGTGCACGACCCGGTGACCGGCGAGGTGCTGGTGCGGGCGAACGAGGAGATCGACGAGGATCGCGTCAAGCGCATCGAGAACTCGGGCCTCGACCACGTCAAGATCCGCTCGGTGCTCACCTGCCAGACCCGGCGCGGCATCTGCGTCGAGTGCTACGGCCGTGACCTGGCGCGCGGTCGCAAGGTGTCGATCGGCGAGGCGGTGGGCGTGATCGCCGCGCAGTCGATCGGCGAGCCCGGCACCCAGCTGACGATGCGCACGTTCCACATCGGCGGTACGGCGACGGGCCGCGCGGTGCAGAGCGAGCTCGAGAACCGGTACGCGGGCGTGGTGAAGTTCGCCAACCTGAACTCGGTGAAGCGCAACGACGGCACCCTGGTGGTGATGAACCGCTCGGGCGAGCTGGTGATCGTCGACGAGTCGGGCCGCGAGCGCGAGCGCTACCAGGTGATCTACGGCGCGCGCCTGCTGGTGAAGGAAGGCCAGAAGGTCGACCCCAACACCAAGCTGGCGGAGTGGGACCCGTTCTCGATGCCCCTCATCACCGAGGTGGGCGGCACGGTGAAGTTCGAGGACATCATCGAAGGCGTCACGATGAACGAGGCCCTCGACGAGGTGACCGGCCTGTCGCGGCGGACCATCACCGAGTCGAAGGACCCCGAGGCCCGGCCGCGCATCACCATTCGCGACAACAAGGGCGAGGTGAAGGAGCTGAGCTCGAAGCAGCCGGCCAGCTACTTCCTGCCGCACGGCGCGGTCATCACCGTGATCGACGGCAGCACCATCGCCCCGGGTGAGGTCATCGCCAAGGTGCCGCGCGAGACCACCAAGACCAAGGACATCACCGGTGGTCTGCCGCGCGTGGCCGAGCTGTTCGAGGCGCGCAAGCCGAAGGATCACGCGATCATCGCGGAGATCGACGGCATCGTGTCGTTCGGCAAGGACACCAAGGGCAAGCGCAAGCTGATCATCACGCCGGAAGTGAACGGCGAGGCGCGCGCGGACCTGGCGAAGGAGTACCTGATCGCCAAGTCCAAGCACATCAGCGTGCACTCGGGTGACCGGGTGAAGGCCGGTGAGCGTCTGATGGACGGCGCGGAGAACCCGCACGACATCCTCAAGGTGCTGGGCGAGAAGGAACTGGCCCACTTCCTGGTGGACGAAGTGCAGGAGGTCTACCGACTGCAGGGCGTGAAGATCAACGACAAGCACATCGAGGTGATCGTCCGGCAGATGCTGCGCCGGGTGCGCGTCTCGGACGTGGGCGACACCGACTTCCTGGTCGACGAGCAGGTCGAGAAGTGGCTCTTCGAGGAGGAGAACGAGAAGGCGATGAACGCGGGGAAGCGGCCGGCGGTCGGCGAGCCGTTGCTCCTCGGCATCACCAAGGCGTCGCTGTCGACCGAGTCCTTCATCTCGGCGTCGTCCTTCCAGGAGACCACCAAGGTGCTCACCGAGGCCGCGGTGTCGGGCAAGGTCGACTACCTGCGCGGTCTGAAGGAAAACGTGATCATGGGCCGGCTGATCCCCGCGGGTACGGGTCTGCCGAACTACAAGCACGTGGACATCGCGGTGGAGACGCCGGCGGACGAGGTGCAGTCGAGCGAGGATGCGCTCGCGGCGATGCACGGCGACGCGGCGGCGCTGCAGCCCCCGATGGCGGGCGGCATGCGGAACGAGACCGGCGCCGCGTAAGGCGCTGGGCAGCTCGAGCAGCACTGCGGGGCGCTTCCTTCCGGGAGGCGCCCCGTCGTGTTTTCAGGAGGTGAGCGCTCGAGGGGGTTCAGTGCGTGGGGCCCCGCGACGCGACTGTCCCCCAGAGAGCGATCGCGCGACGGGAGCTTCGGGCGGAGGCTCGGGACTCATCCTGCGGGACGCAGGGGATGAATGACCCGGGCGCGCGAGTCGCTTCTGGGGCCCCTGTCGCTGCCCCCCACGCCCACGGATGTTCACCGGAAGCCCTCGACGAGAGGCCCTCGACGAGAAGCACTCGACGAGAAGCATTCGACGAAAGCACTCGACGAAAGCACTCGACGAGAGGCCCTCACCTCGACTCGCCCGGAGAGACGCGGGTCAGTTCTCCGGAAGCACGATTCCGCCGTCTTCCCAGGTGTTGTTGGTCCACACGTTGCCGGTCCCGTTGACGTCGAAGCCCGTGACCGGACCGTAGGCGCCACACTTGCCGTTCACGCCACGCTGGAAGACGTTGTTCGTGTAGGCGACGTGGTTGGCGTGCGGGTAGGGCGCCGTCGCCTTCTCGCCGCCATACGTGCAGTACGAGCCGTCGACGTTCGCGCCCAGGAGGTTTCCTTCGATGGTGAAGTTCTGCACGACGGCGAAGTCGGGGATGAGGTTGATGTCGCCCGTGCAGCCACCACCGACGTCGTTCACCGGGTGATCGCAGACCACGAAGTTGTGGATCAGCTGCACGTTGGTGCCGCCGTTCGACTGGAAGCCTCCGAGGTGCCAGTCGACCCCCTGCGGCATGTACTGGCCATGGAGATACGAGTCCTGGACCTTGCAGGTGAGCGCCTTCTCGCCGCAGTGCACCGCCGTCTCGCCACCATGGACGTTGCTGCGCAACACCAGCAGGTTGCCGTCACTCACTGCCGCGCGCTGGACCGGACCGCCGTTCACCTCCGAGTCGACCAGGGTGAGCGACCAGCCGCTCGACGCCGCGAGGTCGGTGTCGAGCGTCACCAGCCCGTTCACCTTGCTGTTCTTGATGGTGACGTTGCCCGCGCGGATGTCGAGGTCGCAGCTCACCAGCTTGGAGTCGATGACCGTGCCCGCGGTGGTGATGCTGCACGGGCCGGCGTAGGCGGTGAGCACGGTCCCCGAAGGAACCCCGGTGTTGCCGGGCCCTGGCCAGCCGGAGGGGATGGCGGCACCTCCGCCGGAGCTCGCACCACCGCCCGCAGCGCCTCCTCCGGCAGCCGCCGCGCCCCCGCCCGACGAGGAGGCGCCTCCTCCACCCGCGCCGCCACCCGAGGCGAGGCCGCCACCCGCGCCGCCCGCCGCGGTTCCTCCACCCGCGCTTCCGCCACCACCGCCGCTGCCTGCCGGCCCCGCTGCGCACGCGGCGGTGACGAGGGAGACGAGCAGCAGGGCCAGGCGTGGTGGGCTCGGCCGCACGGTCATCGCCGTCACATCGACTTGAGGACCTCGAGCAGCGCCGCCTTTTCCTCGTTGGAGAGGTTGAGCGGGACGATGGTCACCGACTTGGCGCCGAGGAAGGTGCCTTCCTTGTCGCCACCGCGGCTGTAGAAGTCGACCACGTCCTCGAGCTTGGCCAGGGCGCCGGTGTGCATGTACGGCGCGGTCAGTCCGATGGCGCGCAACGACGGCGTTCGCCGGGCCCCGAGGAAGTTGGCGGGGCGTTGCTGGATCTCGAGGCGCAAGGTCAACAGGCGGTTGGCGGCCGCGCCCTCGGGGTCGTCGCTGTGCGGGCCCCGGGAGCTGTAGGGCCAGTCATACGTCGCGTCGATGCCCAGGAGCGCGCCGGCCGCGCCGGCGTTGAGGTCGCTGACGCCGACGTTGTGAAAACCGGAGTCGGAGAGCCGGGGGCCTTTGTGACAGGTGAGGCAGGCGCCGCGGCGGACGAGGACCTTGAAGCCGAGGAACGACGGGTCCTGGGGTTCGGTGCCGGCCTTCACCGCGGCAGCGAAGCGGGCGACGTCTTCGTCGAAGCGGGGGTTGGGGCTGCGCAGGGTGTTCTCGTAGGCGGCGATCGCCTTGGAGACGTTGGCGAGGATTCGCTCGTCGGCGGTGGCGCTCACCGGTTCCCCGAAGACCTTCTGATAGTCGGCGGCGTAGCTGGTGGTGAGGAGCGTGCGCACGGTGGCGGGCGTGGCGGCCATCTCCACCGGGTTGGTCATGGGCAACACGGCCTGGTTCCACAGGCGGTCGGCTCGGCCGTCCCACATGAACTCGTCGAGCCACGCCACGTTCCACAGCGACGGAGGGTTGTGGGCAGTGTCGCCGCCGCAGCCCTTGGCGAGCGGGGTGTCGACGGTCAGGCCCATGCCGCCGTGGCAGCTCTCGCAGGAGATGGTGCCGCACGACGACAGGCCCTTGTCGTGGAAGAGCTTGGTGCCGAGCTCGATGGCGAGCGGGTCGTTCTGGTGGGCGTTGGTGGCGTCGAGCGGAGCCGAGCTGGTGAGCCGGGTGGCATCGAGGAGCTGTTGCAGCTCGGCGTCGCTCGGGAAGGGGTCCTCGGCGCAGGCGGTGGCGAGCAGCGTCAGGGACGCGAGGGCGAGGGTCGTGGGGATCGAACGCTGGCGGGGCATGGTGGGCAGACCGGGAGAGAGCAAACAGCGATCGACCTGAATCGTCGCACGGATTCGCGCCGCGCGCTGCTCCTGGGCGTGCGGTGGCCGTGGGCTGGGGTATGCATGTGGTCGTGATGGCGACACGCCCCTTCTGGCGCGAGGCGGGGCTGTACGCGGCGCTCTGTGGCTACACGGTCGTGCTCCTGGTGACGGATGCGCGGCTGACCACGGTGTGGCCGCAGTTCGCGCTCGCCGCCACGGCGTTCGCCTTGCTGTTCTGGCTTTCGAGGGAGCTGGGCCCCGACGGGCGGCGGGAGCTGTGGTGCACCATCGTGGTGAGCCTGGCCCTGGAGCTGTGGGGAACGCAGGTGTGGGGGCTCTACGGCTACCGCTTCCTGAACGTGCCCCCGTACGTGCCGCCGGGACATGGGCTCATCTTCCTCGCGTGCACCCGCGCTTCGCGGGCCGGCTGGGTGGTGCGGCACGAGCGGGCGTTCACGCGGAGCGTGCTGGGGCTGGCGACGGCGTGGGGGCTGTGGGGCCTGGTGGTGGCGCCGGCGCTGGGCGGCGTGCGCGACTGGCACGGCGCGCTGTACTGGCCGTTCTTCGCGACGCTGATGACGTTCTCGAAGCGGGCGGGGGCGCACGCCTGGACCTTCCTGGTCGCCTCCGCGCTCGAGCTCTTCGGCACCTGGCTGGGGACCTGGCACTGGGCGCCGGTGATGCCGGGGCTGGGGCTCGGTGCGGCCGATCCTCCGAGCTGCGTGGCGGGCGGGTACTGCTTCTTCGCGGCGGCCGGGGTGAGCTGGGCCGAGGCCTGGCAGCGGCGGCGGGAGCGGCGCCCGGTGACCGCCCAGCCGGCGAGCTAGAAGAGGTCGGACGCGAAGCGGGCGTCTTCGCCGAGCTCGGCCTTGAGCGACAGCACCGCGGCGGTGGGCACCTGTCGCTTCACCCGCACGCAGCGGGCCGCTTCCTCCAGCGCGAGGCTGCCGCTGGTGCAGAAGCGAGCGCGGTAGGCGTCGGAGAGCGCCGTGGTGAAGTTGGCGATCAGCTCGTCGGTACGGCCGCGGTACCAGTGCTCGGCGGGCCCGAAGCCCGGGCGCTGCGGCACGACCCCGGCAGGTTCGAAGCGCACGTCATGGAGGTACGCCGACTGGGTGTCCTGCTCGTCGCGGCCGGCGGAGGCGATGGTCTGCCCCTGGGCCGAGAGGGTGGCGCGCACCGAGTAGCTGGCGGCCCGCTCGACGCGCAGCGCCTGGTACTCGAAGACGCGGGGCACGTCGCGGAACCGCGTCTCGGCGACCACCACCTCGCGCGTCTTCTTCTTGGTGCGCTGCACCTCGCGCGACTGGACGAGCGTCTGGCCGGTCGCGCTGCGGGTCTCGTAGGTCTCGCACTCGGTGACCGGCACCTCTTCCTCGAGCGTCTTGGTGACGTTCACCGTGTAGGGGACCTTCTCGGTCCACTCGGCGGACAGGGTGACCGGGCGCTCCGTGGTGCGCTGGGCCGCCTGCCCGGCGATGGCCAGGGCGCCGGCGGCGGTGCCCTTGTCGGAGTACCAGGGGCTGGCGTCGAACACGGTGCGCAGGGCGCCTTCGAGAGCGCCGGCGTGCCCTTCGGCGAGCCCGGAGACGGCGGCGCTGGTGGTGGCGGCGTTGAGCAGCTCGGGCAGCGGCCACTGGCGCGGCCCGTCGACGTTGAAGTGGGCGCAGTAGCGGGCGACGAGGAGCGACCAGTACGGGCGGTCGGCGCCGGCGTTCTTGCGCAGCGCCTCGCAGCGCGCGCGGCCGGTGGCCTGGGTCTGGGCGGTGAGCTCGTCTCGCAGACCTTTCTGCTCGGGGAAGCGGAGCACGAAGTCGTGGCGGTGGGTGAGCGCCTGGAGCGCCAGCCCTTCGCCGGCGCTGGCGAACGGGGCCGCCTGCTGCCGCAGCTGGGCGACCAGGTCTTCGTGCGCCTCGTCGACGGTGGACTCGAGCGCACCGTCGAGCTTCACGCTCCAGCGGTCGCGCAGCTCGAGGCCCTTGGCGTAGGTGTGAAAGGCCTCGTCGCTGTGGCCTTCGAGGCGGGCGCGGCGCGACTGGCCGAGCGCCTGCTCGACGGCGCGCCGACGGGCGCGCTCGAGGTGCTCGGCGATCTCCGGGTCGTCGGGCTTCTCCTGGTGCAGGCGCTCGAAGAGCTCGGCGGCCTCGACGAACTTGCCTTGCTCGGCGAGCTCGTTGGCGGCGCGGAAGCGGGTGCAGGCGCCGGCCGCCAGGCACAGCAGCAGGACTGGGAGGCGGGAGCGCACGCGGGCGGACGAACGTACGCCGGCCGGGGGCGATTCAGGCCCGCAAAAAGATTGCGCGGTTCCGGGGAAAGGGGAGACCCCGGAACCGCGCCAGTGGCTCGCCTATCGAGCCGCCGGCAGGGGGCAATACAAAGCCGGTGCCGAGAGCCAAGTCATTGAAACGACGAGAAGACTGGGACTCGGCTCCCAGCCGATGGGAAGCGCCGGCACAGTCCACTGGTGCGCCTGAAGCGCAGGTCGGCCGGCGCGGGCGGATCACTGTGAGGGCCCTTGGCCCGGCGAAACCATGCCGCGACGCGTCGAGAAATGCTTGACCGGCTAACGCGATGCGTTATCTGGTGGCAGGGGAAGTCGAACGGCAAAGGAGCCGACCATGGTGAGCAAGGCGACGCAGAAGGCGAATGGGGTGCAGACGTTCGTGGTGGGGCAGCTCGAGGAGGCGCGCAAGCAGATCGCCCGCTTCGAGAAGGAGCTGGTGACGCGCAGCAAGCAGCAGCGCAAGGAGCTCGAGGGGCTCCTGCAGCGCCTGCAGGACGGCGCGCCGGACCTGAAGGGCATTCGCACCCGGGCCGAGGACACCACCGCCGAGGTGAAGAAGGTGCTCGACGGCCTGCAGCACCGCGTGGTGGAGGCGGTGGGCGTGGCGAGCCAGGCGCAGGTGGGGGAGATCAAGCGCGAGCTGTCGAAGCTGTCGAAGAAGCTCGACGCGCTGGTGGCGGCCAAGAAGGCCTCCGCCACCCCGAACTGAGTCCCGAAAGAATCCAAACGACGACCGGGTGGCTCTCACGTGCGAAAGTGAGGGCACCATGGGCTTCGCGATGTTCATGGCCGGGATGTGGGGCCGGCTCCTGCGGGTGGGAGCTGGTCTCGGGCTGATGGCGGTGGGAATCGGCGTGGTCGGCGGCACTGGCGGCATCGTGCTCGCCGCCGTGGGCCTCGTTCCCTTGTGGGCGGGCGTGGGCAACGTCTGCGTCCTGGCCCCGCTGCTCGGGCTGCCCTTCTCGGGCTACGCCCTGCTCTCGCGAGGAGCGCACGGGCATTGAGCGAGGCCGAGGCGCGCGACGAGGAGCTCCTCGCGCGCGCCGCGCGTGGTGAGACGCACGCCTTCGACGTGCTCGCCGGGCGCCACGCGACGCCGCTGTACCGCTTCGCGGTGCGCATGTGTCTCGACCCGCAGCGCGCCCAGGACGCGGTGCAGGAGGCCTTGCTGGCGGCGTGGCGGCAGGCGAGCAGCTACCGCGCCGAGAGCGCGGTGCGCACCTGGCTCTTCTCGGTGCTGCTCAATGCGTGCCGGCACCTGAGGCGGACCCACAAGGGCGAGCCGGCCGCGCCGCTGTCGCTCGAGGCGGCCGCGCAGGCGGAGGCCCAGGGCCCGAGCCCCGAAGTGCAGGCGGGCGGCGCGGAGCTGGGGCGGGCGATGGACGCAGCGCTGGCCACGCTGCCGCTGGCCGAGCGCGAGGTGGTGCTCCTGCGCGACGTCGAAGGGATGCCGGGAGACGAGGTGGCAGCGCTCCTGGGGTTGAGCCTGGCGGCGATGAAGAGCCGGCTGCACCGCGGCCGGCTGGGGCTCAAGGCGGCAGTCGAACAGCGGCTCGGGCAGAGCGTGGTGCAGGCCCTGGAACTGGACGTGAGGAGACCCCATGGCTGAGCCGATGACGTGCGCGCAGGTCTTCGAGCGGATGTCGGACTATCTCGACGGTGAGCTGACGGCGCCGGAGCGGCTCGCGGTGGAAGCCCACCTCAAGGGCTGCGAGGCGTGCGCGGCGACCAACGGAGAGCTCAAGGCGACCGTGGAGGCGCTGCGCAGCCACCTGCGTGCGTCGAACGAGGCCCCGGCGGCGCTCAAGGATCGCCTCAAGACGCTCCTGGTGGGCGTGCGCGGGCCGGGCTGAATCCTTCCGGCGGGGCCCTGGCTCACACTCCTCGAGAGAGAGAGAGGACCCACGCCATGGCCGCCGACACTCGACCGCTGTTCGTCACCTTGCCCGGAGGCCGCCGGGTGGACGTGCAGGTCGGCGCCCACGTGGTGCACACCGACCAGCCGGTGAGCAACGGCGGCGACGACACGGCGCCTTCGCCCTTCGAGCTGTTCCTGGCGTCGCTGGGGGCGTGCGCGGGCATCTTCGTGCAGGGGTTCTGCGCGGCGCGGAAGCTGCCGACCGAAGGCATCAGGCTCGTCGAGACGCCGAGCTACGGCGACGACGGCGTGCTGCGCACGGTGTCGCTGCGGCTGGAGCTGCCCGCCGAGTTCCCGGAGCGCTACCGCGAGCCGCTGGAACGCGTGGTGTCGCAGTGCTCGGTGAAGAAGGCCATCGCTGCGCAGCCGGAGATCTCGGTGGAGGTCGCGCGCGCCCAGTCGGCGGCCTGACGCGGCGAGGAACGCCGGTGCCCTCGGGGGCGCCGGTGCGACCGAGCCCTCGGGGCATTGCCCAGAGCGCGACGCGGCGAGGCGGACCGGAGTCCACCTCGCCTTGCGAGCGGTCATGAGGGTCGAGGTTCTCGGGCGGTCAGGCGCGGGTCGCGAAGTAGGCGGCGAAGGTCGCCACCACCGCGAGCATCACCCAGGTGTTCCAGGAGCGCTTGCTGCCCTGGCTCTGGGGAGCGCACTGGCACTGCTCGCTCTTGGGCACCCCGGCCATCACCTGGTCCACATGGGCGCCACAGCCGGCCCAGGTCGTCTTCCCACAGCGGTCACATTTCACGCGTCGGCACATGCCCCTTGGAGCCTCGGCGGCCGGAGAAGGATTCACCAGAAGTTTCGTGCGCGGTTGCCCGGGGAGGCCGAGGTGGAGTACCCGCGGAGCGGTGAAGCCCTGGGTGCTCCTGGTCGTGGTGGCTGCGGTCCCGGCGAACGCGCAGCGCAGCTTCTTCACCTTGCCGTCGTCCAACGGGCACTCGGTGGTGGTGGGCGACGCGTCGAAGGCGGCGGTGGTGCACTTCCGCGAGCGGCTGCCGGCCACCGAGGAGCCGGTCATCGACGCGCAGGGCGCCGACGTCTTCGCGGGCAACCAGCCGCAGATCATCAAGAGCCGGAACCTGCTCTTCGACGCCTACTTCGGGCTGCGCAGCGGCGGCACGCAGCGCTGGCTCACCTCGGTGCCGGTGGACGCGTCGGGCTACGACGCTCCTGGCTCGGGCATGGCGAGCTGGTCGCAGAAGGTGTCCGGGCTGGAGCTCACCACCTGGGTGTTCGCGCCGCGCGGGTTGCCCCACGCCGCCTTCGTGATGGCGCTGCGGGTGCGCAACGCGACGGGCGCGACCATCGACAACGTGTCGGCCTTCTCGCTGCTCAACGTGCACCTGGGCTTCGGCCGCCCGGGGCCAGCGGGGGTGGTGGGCACCAACGGAGAGACGGTGGTGACCACGCCCGAGAAGGACATCGAGGAGCGGGGCTTCGCCGGCGTGGTGCTGGCCCGGCCGGTGGGCTTCGCGCAAGCGGCGCTGGCGTGGAACGGGGGCAGCGCTTCCGGGGACAACGGGTTCCAGCTGGTGCAGGCGGGAGGCACCACCGACTTCCCGAGCCGGGACACCGGCAACCTGGGCGTGGCGAACGACTGGGCGAGCGGCTTCCAGTTCTCGGTGGGGACGATGGCGGGCGGGGAGGAGCGCTGGCTCGCGGTGGTGGTGGCGTCGAAGGGCGACCCGTTCGCCGCGGCCGAGGTGAAGGGCTGGCTCGACGGGTACGCCGGCGGGAAGACGGCGCAGCAGCTGGTGGAAGACGAGCGGGCGCAGTGGGCCGCCTTCCAGCAGCGGGTGAGGGTGCCGGCCGGTGCGAGCGCGAGCGAGGCGCAGGTGGCGCGTCAGTCGGCGGCCATGCTGGCGATGGCGCAGGTGCGCGAGCGCGAGGCGTACCTGCGCGAGTGGCTGACCCAGGATGGTGAGGTTCGCCGCACCCGGTTCCCCGCGGCCGACGGCGGGAGCGCCGCGCTGCCCACGACGGTTCGACACCAGGGGCAAGGCGCGGTGCTGGCGTGTCTGCCGCCGGGGGAATGGACGTACGCGTGGACGCGCGACGGTGCGTACGCGGCGGCGGCGCTGAGCGCGCTGGGGCTCGACGCCGAGGCGAGCGACGCGCTGCGCTTCGTGCTCTCGGCGCAGGCGGGCCGGTTCGCGCAGTGGAACGAGCTCAAGCCGTACGCGATGCCGCCGTACCTGCCGAGCCTCACCCGGTACACCGGCTTCGGCGTGGAGGAGACGGACTTCAACGGCTCGGGACCGAACCTGGAGTTCGACGGCTTCGGGCTGGTGCTGTGGGCGCTGCGCGACCACGAGAAGCGCTCGGGCGACCTGACGCTCACCGACTCGGACTTCGAGACCATCGCCACCCGCATCGCGGACCCGCTGGTCGCGCTGGTGGACCCGGCGACGCACCTGCTGCGCAAGGACTCGTCGATCTGGGAGACGCACTGGAACGGGCGGGAGCGCAGCTGGGCCTTCACCAACATCACCGCGGTGCGCGGGCTGTGCGACGCGGCGGCGATGGCGGAGCGCCGGGGCGAGGCCGAGCGGGCGAGCCGCTGGCGGACCGCGGCGCTCTCGCTGCGCGCGGCGATCGCCGAGCGGCTGACCGACGGCACCGGCGCGCTGGCGTCGAACGCGGAGGAGCTCGCGTCGGGCGAGGGGTACCTCGACGCGGCGGTGCTGGAGGCCTTCGCGCTGGGGCTCTTCCGGCCCGACGGGCGCATCGCCCGGGCGACGTTCGCCGCGCTCGACGCGAAGCTCAAGGTGACTGCCGGGCCTGGGTGGGCGCGCAACGACGACCGGGCGGACCACGCGGGGAAGACCGACCTCTCGCCGTGGGGCAGCGAGTACGACAGCGCGGAGTGGGTGTTCACCGATCTGCGCGGGGCGATGGGGCTGCGCGCGTTCGACGCCATGCGGGCCGATGCGCTGGTGGGGTGGACGACGCAGCGCTCACAGCTCAACGCGGGGGTGATTCCCGAGACGTACGACGAGGTGACCGGCGCCTGGAAGTTCAACGCGCCGATGATCGGCTTCGGCGCAGGGGCCTACGTGCTGGCGCTGGCGCAGCGCGGGGAAGGCGCGGTTTCCCCGGCGTGCGGGGCGTTCTTCGACGAGTCGGCGGCCGACGCGGGCGCGTCAGGTGGCGGCGCTGGCGGTGGCTCGGGCGGCGGGGGGCGCGGAGGAGGTGCCGGTGGCAGCGCGGGCGGGGGCAGTGGCGGCGGAACCCCTGGAAAAGCTTCGGGGTGTGGCTGTGCCACCGACTTGCAGCTGTGGCCCGGGCTGGGTGTACTCCTGTGGTGGACCCGCCGCGGTGGTAAGCGTCGGGGCGAGCGAACCGATCGATGACCATCAAGCTCTCGACCGTGGTGGGGTTCTCGCGTGGCGGGGAGACGACCGCCGCGGCGGCCGCCGACGCGCGGCGCACCGAAGCGCTGGTGAACCCGGCGGCGGTGCCGCCGACCAGCCTGCCGGCGGACGAGTTCCAGCGCATCGCGGCGCGGCGAGCGAACTTCGACCTCGCGGCGACCAAGCCTCCGGCGCAGGCGCAGATCCTCGGGCTGTGGACGGCGAGCGACCGGGGTGGCCTGCCGCGCATGCGCTGGCACGGGCCCGGGGACAGCGAGACCTTCTACATGTCGGTGAAGGTCTCGAGCGGCTCGAAGGAGCGGGTGACGCCGGAGCTGTGGACCAACATCAACCACAACGCCAACCCGAGCGACTTCGAGGCGTACCCGATGTCGCTGGCGTCGGTGAACGGCGACGTCGCCATCTACAAGGTGAGCATCCCCATCGAGCGGCTGGGCAACTTCCGGGTGACCGGGCGCATCTCGACCAGCGGCCGGGCCGATCGACCGCAGTGGCAGTGGGCGAAGGACGGCGGCGTGAGCGACGTGCGCTTCCGCCCGCACGCGGTGGAGAACGAGAACATCGCGGAGCAGGTGGTGCACGTTGGCTTGGCGAACGCCGATTCCGGCGCGGCGACCATCTCGACGTTCCGGGACCTGATGGACGAAGGGCCGGGCAAGTACAACCTCGACGCCATCAAGGCGGCGGGGAAGAACGCGATCCGGCTCCAGCCTCCGTTCGTGGCCAAGAAGTGGGACGGCCTCGACCCGCACGACACGCTGGGGAGCCCGTACGCGGCGACCGACTTCTTCAGCATCGATCCGCGCTACTCGCGCGACTGTCAGCGCAGCGGGGTGCCGTCGTGGGACACCGACAAGCTGCGGGAGATCGCCAACGCCGAGTTCTGGGACTTCGTGAAGGCGGCCCACGCCAAGGGGCTCAAGGTCATCCTGGACATCGCGCTCAACCACACCGGGCACGACACCACCATTCGCGACCTGTTCGACGACCCGGTGGTGGGCGAGAAGGTGGTCCGCGACAACTTCGACCAGCTCACCGTCAACCCCGAGCAGCAGGCGGCGGTGGCGAGGCGGCTCCTGGCGAACCCGGCGGACGTCGGCGAGGACCTCTTCCCGGAGATGTTCGCAGCGAAGAGCCACGACCCGGCCGGGGCGCACGCTCCATCGGAGACCATCGGCGGCGGTAACGGCGAGTGGGCGGACACCAAGCAGCTCAACACCGGCGCCTTCAACTGGGGCGGGCAGATCTTCGACACGCCCATCAACCGCAGCGTCACCGACTGGCACACGCGGATCCTCAAGTACTGGTCGTCGCCGCCGCCGACCGAGAAGGGCGCCCCGGCCGATGGCCACGGCGTCGACGGTTTCCGGCTCGACCACTCGACCAACCTGCCGCCGGAGTTCTGGGAGCGCTCGCTCACCCAGCTGCAGGGCATGGTCGACCACCCGCTCGCCTTCATCCAGGAAGACTTCAACCAGCAGGAGCGGCTGCGGGTCTTCGGCGATGCGATGGAGTCCGGCTGGTACAAGGACCTGATCCAGGCGTTCAAGACTTCGAACGTGGAAGGTGCGCTGGGCATCGTCACCAACGACTACTTCTTCGAGACCTTGCGTGGCGGGAACCACGACGAGGAGCGCATCGTGAAGTCGTTCGACGGCGACCTGATGGCGACCGGGCGCTACCTGGCGATGCTCGACCTCTTCGGTGGCATCAGCACCACGGTGATGGGCGACGAGTTCGGCGAAGGCCGCAAGCTGGAGTTCAAGAAGCAGGGCGCGGTGCCGCCGGTGCTGGAGGCGCTGGAGAAGGGGACGCTCCCCGAGGCGAACCTCGAGCTGCGCGAGGCGCTGCGCCGGGCCGGGGTGGCGAAGACCAACGACCCGTCGTTCAAGACGGTGCTGCGCTCGCCGCTGCGGGGCGACGGGCCGAACCGCAACATCCTCGCGCTGGCGCGGTTCGCCGACGACGCCAAGCGGCCGCCCGCGCTGGTGTTCGCCAACCTGGCGAACCAGGACACGGTGAAGAACAACTTCCGGCTCGACGACCAGGGGCGCGCGCGCATCGACCCCGACGGCTGGTACGTGGCGAAGGACCTGATGGCCGACGACCCGACCGCCAACGTGTGGAGCGGGCGCCTGAAGGGCTCCGACCTGCTGGAGAAGGGCGTCTACGTCGAGCTGCGGCCGTACCAGATCCAGGCGCTGAGCCTCGAGAAGGTGGGCTGAGGCGATGGCGATTCCCACGCTGGCGCAGACGCGCGCGGCCGGGCTCACGCTCTCGGCGATGCCGCAGTCGAAGTTCGACGAGCGGCGGCACGTGGAGGCGGGCGACGCGCTGGTGGCGTTCTTCGTGATCCTGGCGAAGAAGCTCTTCCCCAAGGCGGCCGAGGCGCAGACCGCCCAGCGGGTGGAGCTGATGCTGGCGGCGTACTTCCTGCGCGGCGATCTGGACGCGAAGAAGGTGGCGGCGCCGGCGGAACCGAAGGCGAAGAAGGCGGTGGAGTCGGTGGCCTCGCTGTCGGGCGCGGCGCTGGAGCAGCGGATGACGGCCGAGGTGGGTGACTCGGTGCTCGCGTTCCTGAACGCGTTCTCCATCAAGGTCACCGGCGCGCGCGACGACGCGACGCGGGCGGGGCACGTGCACCTGATGGTGCTGGCGTACCTGGTGCGCGGCGTGCTGTCCGCGGTCCGGGCGTGAGCCTCGGGTCGGGTTGAATTGCGGCAGGGCCCCGAGTACGAGAAGCCCTCGCGCGGTGCCGGAACGCCCAACGGAGTCGTGATGCTCGAGCTGTCACCTGGTCTGCGCGGCGCCCTGCTCGGGGCCGCGGTGTCGTTCGCCGCCTGCAGCCAGGGCTCGCCGGGTGGGCCGATGGACTCGGGCCCCGAGGAGCTGGGCTGCCCGGTGACGTTCAGCCACCGCCCGACGATGACCGCGAGCAGCGTGGCGGTGGTGGGCGAGTGGAACGGCTTCGACCGCTCCGGCCAGAAGCTCACCGCGCAGAGCGACGGCACCTGGTCGGGCACGGTGAAGGTGGCGCCGGGCACCTGGGCGTACGCGGTGGTGGAGAACGGCGCAGAAGCGCCGCCCGCGGAGGCGACGGCGATTCGCTACGTCGACGGCAAGCCGTGGGCGGCGATGCGCGTGCCCGACTGCACGAAGCCGCTGCTGTCGGTGGCCCAGGGCTCGATCAAGAACACGCGGGCGTCCGCGGGCGCCGGGCGCTTCGAGGCGACGCTCTCGGTGACCGGCGGCGAGGCGCTCACCGGGACGGTGCGGCTGCCCGACGGCTCGAGCCGGCCGCTCACGGGCGCCGAGCTGCAGCTCGCCGACGACGCCAGGAGCGCCGCGCTGGTGCTGCAGGGCCTGGCCGACGGCAAGTACACGGTGTCGCTGGTGGGGAAGAACGCCAAGGGCGAGGCGGGGGAGTCGCTCCTGCTGCCGTTCTGGGTGGAGGCGGAGACCTTCACCTTCCGCGACTCGCCGCTCTACATGTTGATGATCGACCGCTTCCGCAACGGCGACCCGTCGAACGACGTGCCCGGCACCGGCACCGGGAACGCGGCGTTCCGCGGCGGCGATCTCCAGGGCGTGCTGCAGGCGCTCAAGGAAGGGTACTTCGACGGCCTGAGCGTGAAGGCCATCTGGCTGAGCCCGTGGCAGACGCAGCCGTCGCGCAGCCACGTGGACGACGGCGTGCACGCGGTGTCGGGGTACCACGGCTACTGGCCGGTGAAGGCGCGCGAGGTCGACCCGCGCTTCGGCGGCGAGGCGGCGCTCACCGCGGTGGTGCAGGAAGCGCACCGGCATGGAATCCGGGTGGTGATGGACGCCGTACTGAACCACGTGCACGCCGACCACGAGTACTTCCAGGACCCGGCGAAGAAGAAGTGGTTCCGCACCGGCTGCCTGTGCGGCAGCTCGCCGGAGTGCGGGTGGGACAACGCCCGGCTCACCTGTCTGTTCCGCGACTACATGCCGGACATCGACTGGACCAACAACGACGCGGCGGCGCAGTTCAGCGACGACATGGTGTGGTGGATGGAGCACTTCGACCTCGACGGCATCCGGGTCGACGCGGTGAAGCAGGTGGAAGACGCGGCGGTCATCGATCTCACCGGCAAGGTGCGGGAGCGCTTCGAGACCGCGGGCACCGAGTACTACATGTTCGGTGAGACCTTCACCGGCGACGTGGGGCTCATCAAGCATTCCATCGCGCCCAACGCGCTCGACGGGCAGCTCAACTTCCCGCTCTTCTTCGGGGTGCCGGAGCCGGTCTTCGCGCGCGACGACCAGGGGCTGCAGCAGGTGCGCTCGGCGGTGCAGGGCACGCTGAGCGACTTCGGGGCGTCGCCGATGGTGACCTTCGTGGGCAACCACGACGTGGCGCGCTTCATCACCAAGGCGGACCCGGCGAACCGCGACCGGCAGGGCAACCAGTGGGACAACCTGCCGGGCGCGCCGCAGGGCCAGGTGCCGTACGACCGGCTGTTCCTGGCGATGGCGAGCCTGATGACCACGCCCGGGGTGCCGCTCATCTACTACGGCGACGAGTACGGCGAGTTCGGCGGGGCGGACCCGGACAACCGGCACCTGATGAACCAGGCGGCGACGTACTTTCCCGAGCAGAAGAACCAGCTCAACCGCATGCAGGGGCTGCTCAAGGCGCGCGCGGCGCTGCGCGGCCTGCGCCGGGGCCCGCAGCAGGATCTGTGGTGCAACGAGGAGCCGTGGGGGCAGGGCAAGGGGAACCTCTACGCCTACGCGCGCACCGACGCCGACCCGCGGCAGACCGCGGTGGTGGTGCTGAACCTGACCGGCAACACCTGGACCAACGTAGTGCTGAACTTCCCCACGGAGCTCAAGTGGCCGATGGGCACGCTGCGCGAGCACCTGAGCCAGACCGACAAGCCCTTCGCGGGCTCCACCGTCACCGTCGACGTTCCGGCGCGGGGCGCGGTGGTGCTGTCCCTGAAATAGGAGTCCTTCGATGATCCGCTCCCAGACGTTGAAGTCCTTGGTGGTGGTGGTGGCGGGGCTGTCGCTCAGCTGCGAGTCCGACGAGAAGCCGCGGCTGTACCAGAGCGCGGAGCTGCCTCCGGCCGGGCTGGTGACCGACGTGACGCCGGCGCTCTACGACGCGACCGAGGAAGCGCCGCCGCCGGTCGCCATCGACGCCGACGGCATCAAGCAGATGCACTTCCTGGGGGCGAACATCGTTCGCGACCAGGCCGGCACCCCGCAGGGCGTCAACTTCAGCGTCTTCTCGCAGCGCGCCGAGAAGGTGCAGCTGTTGCTCTTCGACAGCGCGGACGCGGACCAGGCGACGCGGCAGTTCGAGATGACCCGGCAGGGCGACGTGTGGAACGTCTTCGTGCAGGGCGTGGGGCTGGGTCAGGCGTACGGCTACGTGGCCTGGGGCCCCAACTGGAAGTTCGACCCCGACTGGTACCCGGGCTCGAGCAAGGGCTTCGTGGCCGACGTGGACTTCGCGGGCAACCGCTTCAACCCCAACAAGCTGCTGTTCGACCCGTACTGCAAGGCCTTCACCCGCGACCACGACTGGTCGAAGGGCTCGCTGGGCACCGGGCCGTACCGCACGCAGTCGACGTACGGGGCGTCGGCGAAGTGCGTGGTGGTGAAGAGCAAGCACCAGTGGGGCGAGGCGGAGCTCACCTTCCGCAGCAACCGGCGCGACGAGAACTTCGTCGGGCACCGCTGGAAGGACCTCATCATCTACGAGGTGCACCCCAAGGGCTTCACGGCGAACTCGGCGTCGGGCGTGGCGCACTTCGGCACCTACCGGGGCTTCGGCGAGAAGGCGGACTACCTGAAGGAGCTGGGCGTCACCGCGGTGGAGCTGATGCCGCCCTTCGAGAAGCCGCTCGACGGCGGGTACTGGGGCTACAACACGCTGAGCTTCTTCGCGCCCGAGCTGTCGTTCGCGTCGCGCAACGCGCGGGAAGAGGTCATCGACGAGTTCAAGTGGATGGTGGAGGAGCTGCACAAGCGCGGCATCGAGGTGATCCTGGACATCGTCTTCAACCACTCGGGCGAAGGCGGCCTGTGGCGCGAGAAGATCTACCAGCAGGGCTCGAGCGCGCCGTGGAACCTGGACCCGCAGGAGATCGCGAGCCTCTTCTCGTACCGCGGGCTCGACAACGCGAGCTACTACGCGCTGCCGCCCACCAACGGCCGCGAGTACTGCGACTACACCTCGGTGGGGAACACGATGCGCTGCAACACCCCGGTGATGCGGCGGTTGATCATCGATTCGCTGCGCTACTGGGTGCGCGACATGCACGTCGACGGCTTCCGGTTCGACCTCGCGCCGGCGCTGGGCGCGAAGGACTCGCAGTACGACAAGTGCCCGACGTCGTCGAACAAGGAAGGGACCCAGGGCATCTGGTGGGACCCCAAGAACTCGGTGGTGCAGGACATCATCGACGACCCGGTGCTGCTGGCGCACAACACCCGCATCATCGCCGAGCCGTGGGGCGCAGGTGGCTACCCGGTGGGGCAGTTCCCGGCGAGCACGGTCCGGAAGAACGTGGCGTGGGCGGAGTGGAATGGCTGGTTCCGCGACTGGGCGCGCTCGTTCGTCAACTACGACAGCTGGGGAATCTCCAGCGGCGATGGAGCAGCGGACAAGGACGGCGGGAACCTGCTGCTGGGGGCTTCGCGGCTCTACCAGGCGGCGGGGAAGCGGCCGTACCACTCGGTGAACTTCATCACCGTTCACGACGGCTTCACCATGTACGACCTGGTGACCTACGAGAAGAAGGTGAACGACTGCAGCCCGCTCAACCCGGTGTGCTGCACGGCGCCGTTGAGTTCGTTCTGCGACGAGGCGAAGAAGAGCGGCACCGACGACAACCGCTCGCGCAACTGGGGCGACGAGGGCCTCAAGCGGCAGATGATGCGCAACCTCTTCACCCTGATGATGGTGAGTCAGGGCACGCCGATGGTCTACGGCGGCGACGAGTTCCTGCGCACGCAGCTGGGCAACAACAACACGTACACCGTGGAAGCGGACAACCCGTACAGCTGGCACGACTGGGGCGCCTGGGAAGCGCGCGACGAGCGGGTGCGCATGAAGGACTTCGTGCGGCAGGTGATCCAGCTGCGCAAGGACCACGCCTACGCGTTCGCGGCGGACGACTACGGCTCGAACCCGGTGGACTGGCGCTCGCCCAGCTACGGCATGCCGGACTGGGGCGGCAAGCAGCTCGCCATCAACTACCTCGACAAGTCGAAGGGCCCGGAGCTGTCGATCCTCATCAACATGGGGCAGGGGGCGACCGACTTCATGCTGCCGCCCGGGCGGACCTGGCGGCGGCTCGTCGACACCCAGGCGTACTTCGACACCGCGCAGTACCTGAACGCCGAGAAGCTGCCGCTGCGCTCGAGCGCCAACGCGACGCTCACCAAGGGCACGGTCATTCCCGGCAGCACGTACGGCGTGGCGGCGCGGAGCATCGTGGTGCTCCAGGCTGATTAGTGTCGTCGCGAGGGCTCCCGCCCGCGACGACGGCGGGGCGTTCGCCCCCTCCCACGGGTGGGGATCGGATCGAGAGACCGAACCCTTCGTCACTCGAGTTGCGAGGAGGGGAGCGCACCTGGCGTTCCCAGGGGCTCGATGGGAGATCCGGGGTTGGCGCCATGCGGCCAGGTGGTATGAGGCCGGCCGCGATGCGCAGCGTCTTCGTCCTCGGGTGGCTCCTGGCGTCGGCTGCGCTGGCGCAGGCCCAGGGCGATCGGGTGAGTGCGGGCGGCTACTTCCGCATCTCCGCGCGGCCCGACTGGCAGGGCGGCAACGGGCGGCTCGGGTTCTGGAACCTCTACGGCCGGTTGATGAACGAAGGCTCCTACGCGGCGCTGGAGCTCAAGCTCGACCTGCTGCAGGCGGCGCCGGAGTCGAACGACCTCTGGGCCAGCGTGCACGCGCGCGTCGAAGGCGGCAGCGTCGGCGCGGCGGACCCGGGCAACGGCTCGCTGGTGAACTTCCGGCTGTCGCAGCTCTACGCCCGCGCGGGAAACCTGCTGCTCGACAAGGTGACCTGGCAGGTCGGCACGCTGGTGTACTTCTTCGGCGACCTGGGGCTCTACGACCTGCGGCCCGCCACGGTGTTCGACGACACCATGGGCCTGTCGGCGCGCTACCAGTCGAAGAACGTCGACGTGCTCATCGGCGTGGGCGACTCGGGCTTCTTCAACCGCGGCCTGCAGTACAGCCCGATGCTCACCGCCGGCGGCGCGGTGCGGGTGCGCCTGGGCGACCACGTGGAACTCGGCGGCGGCGGCCAGCTCGCGTACGAGGCGAGCATCGACGGCGACCGCTACACGCCGCACCAGACGCCCAACGTGGCGTACGAGGACTTCCTGCGGCGCGAGGTGGCGCAGCGCTACGTGCAGGACAACCCGGGCCAGGAGCTGCTGTTCCCCAAGCCCGCGGCGGCGAGTGCGGCGGTGCCGTTCCGCGTGGTGGGCTACCTGGGCTTCGGCAAGCTGGGGCCCCTGCGGTGGAACAACTTCTTCGTGCGCTACGGCCGCCTGGCGCCCGAGCAGTCGTACGTCGAGAGCTACCAGGGCCGCGACTACACCATCTACACCGCGGACCTCACCCGCGACCGGTACCAGCTGCAGCTGGGCAACGAGATGCAGCTCAAGCTCGTCCCCGACCGGCTCGATGCGGTGTGGGGCGTGGTGTACGGCCGCGACACCGACTTCGCGAACACGCTCAAGCCCACCGACGCCAACCGCACGTACGTCTCGACGGTGCTGCGCGCCCAGGTGTACCTGACCCGCACCTTCCACCTGCTCTTCGAAGGCTCGCTGGCCCAGGAGCGCAGCAGCCTGGGGAACGCGTACCGGGCGCACTACGACTCCATCTTCCAGAGCACCGGCGGCATCAGCGACTCGCGCGGGCTCGAGTTCGGCGACCTGAGCGTGCGCAACACGGTGCAGATGAAGGCCGGCGTGGTGCTCAACCCCACCGGGTTCGGCGTGTACGCGCGGCCGTCGCTGCGGCTGCTCTACGGCGTGCAGCACTCGAACCAGCAGGCGGCGTTCGGCAACGGCTTCTCGGACTCGCTGAGCCAGTTCAACCAGTTCCCCGGGTCGGAAGTGCACTGGCACCACCTGATCTCCCTGGAGGCCGAAGGATGGTTCTGAGGGCGCTGCTGCTCGGGGTGGGCGTGGTGCTCTCGGGCTGCCTGCCCAAGGTGGCGCCGCAGCGGCTGGAGCAGCCGGCCGCGCTGGCGGTGGCCATCGTGGTGGACGACGAGGTGCAGGTGCCCGACGCCTTCCGGGCGCGGCTCAAGGACGTGGCGCAGTCGCGCAACCTCGAGGTGCGCGAGGTGCCGGTGGCCCAGCTGCAGGGACAGCGGCTCACCGCCGAGCGCTTCGCGGCGCTGCGGGCAGCCACCGACGCGCCCTTCGCCTTGCTGGTCGAGGCGCGCACCCGGTTCTTCTCGCAGATCGAAGGTCGCTACCGCTGGAGCGTGCCGGTGAAGCTCACCGCCGCGCGCGCCGGCACCGCGCCGTCGCAGGACGCGGTGGACCTGCCCGCGCTGCTGCAGTTCGAGCATGAGCGTGGCAGCGAGGCGCTGGAGAACGTGGCCGAGCCGCTGGTCTCCCGCGTGGCTCCGCTGCTCGACGGGATGCTGGTGGGCGCTGCCGACGCCGGCCTGGCCGCGCCGGCCGCCAGCGCTGGCTCGCCGCAGTAGCGCGACGAGGTGCCCCCTCCAGTGTGCGTGTCCTGGTGTGCTGGTACGCCACCGGCCACCGCAGCTCCGCGGAATCAGAAGGAACGTCAGGTGGCTTGCCCCTTGCTCAAGGGAGTGGCTGCCCCTGGTGCCGGAGGTTCCATCGATGAAGACGCTTCGAGTCGTGCTGTCGCTCTCTGCGCTCGCGCTGCTCACCCACTGTGAAGGCACTGCTTCCGAAGGCGACGAGCAGCTGAGCTCGGGCCAGGAGCTGCACGCCAGGAACTGCCTCGAGAAGTGCGGCGCCTTCGACGGGGGCGCCAAGGCCGACCCGCAGAAGTTCGAAGACGAGCTGCGCAAGTGCCTCTTCGGCAGCGCCGACGGCGGCTTCGGCCTGCCTGGCTTCGGTCACCACGGCGACGGCGGCTTCCCCTTCCACCATCACCACCAGTGGGATGGGGGCCACCACCACCACTTCGGCGGCGGCGACGGCGGCATCAAGCTTCCGCAGGGCGATGGCGGTTTCACGCCTCCGCCGCCTCCGGCGCACGACGGTGGGCAGGCGACCGCGGGCGACGGCGGCACGGCGCAGGGCGTGGGCGGCTTCATGCAGCAGTGCATGGCGGGCTGCACCTGCAAGGGCAACCTGCGCTGCTTCAACCCCGAGAAGAAGCCGGTGTGCCCGGCGACGCACACCTTCTGCATGCCGTAGTCGGGCGCGCCCGGCGCCGCCGCATGTCGGCCCGCGCTGGTACACCTTCCGCCTGGGAGGTGGGGCATGGGGTGGCGTCGATACGAGCTGGACGAGCAGGCGTGGTCGCTGCGTGAAGCGGGCAGCGAGTGGGTGGTGGCGGCGCAGATCCGGTCGCGCGCGGGGTATGCGCAGTCGACGGTCTTCGTGCGCCAGAAGCTGACGGCGCCGGGGCCACTCAACCGGGTGGCACTGGCGACGGACGCGCTGGTGGGCTTCACGAACGGGCTGTGCCAGGCGCTGTGGGCGAAGGGCTACCGCGGCGGCTTCGAGTGGGACCGGGCGGGCTTCGTGCGTGGGCGCTTCCGTCGCACCATCGCCGGCCTCCATGGCGTGCAGAGCGAGCAGGCCGGGCTCGAGGCGCTCTTCGCGGGCGACAGCGCCGAGGTGACGGCGGTGCACTGAGGCCAGCGCGTGCTAGATGACGGCGCATGGGTCGACTCCTGGCAGTCGTGTTGCTGGTGGTGGCGGCGTTCCTCGGGGGCATCGCGGTGGGCCGTCAGACGGTGGCCGCGGTGGCGCCTCCGGCCCCGATGCCGTCCGCGAAGCCGATGGAGGCGCCGATGGCGATGCCGTCGGCTCCGGCCGGCAAGCCGGCTCCGTTCGCCAGCCTCCAGGCGCTCAATGGTGCAGGGGGGCCACCGGCGGGTCACCCCGCGCCGTCGGCGCCGTCCGGGGGCATGAACGTCAGCGGTGAGCTGCTGGAGATCATCCAGGTCCCGAACTTCACGTACCTGCGGCTCAAGACCGCGAAGGGCGAGGAGTGGGCGGCGGTGTCCACGCGGACCGACCTGAAGAACGGGCAGAACGTCACGGTGGCCGACGCCGCGCTGATGAACAACTTCGCCAGCAAGACGCTCAACCGGACCTTCGAGAACATCTGGTTCGGCCAGCTGGCGCAGTGAGCCTCAGTCCTCGACGACCACCGTCACCGGGGCGCTGAGCACGGCGTGGTGGCTGAAGGCGGCGCGCACCTCGTGCGGGCCAGGCGCCAGCGACACGCGCAGCTCGTGTGGCCAGCCGACCTGCCCGACCGGACGGCCGTCGACCAGCCAGGTGATGTCCTCGGTGGCGGGCGTCACCCGGGCGCTCAGCCGCACGGTGGAGAACTCGCGCGGCGTCGAAGGGTCGAAGAGGTAGCGCGTGCGGGAGCGCGGCTCGGTGATGGCCAGCGCCGGCGCGGGCGGCGGGCCCGACGGGCACAGGGGGCTCTCGCCCGGAGGGGCGACGTCGAGGTGCTGCGCGCGCGCCCAGCTCCCGTACTCGGGGGGCAGGTCGAGCAGCGGCCGCCGCGAGACGTACCGCGCGTCGCAGGCGGCGCTCGCGCGCAGCCCGGTGCGCACGTCGATGGGCACCGCCTGGTGGAACGGGCAGGCCTCCAGTGGCTCGGTGCCCTTGGCGAAGTACTCGGTGCGGTGGTGAGGGCACAGCGGACCCGGGCGGCGACCAGACAGCGGGCAGATCTCCACCGCGCTCCAGCCCTGGGGCGAGGTGATGACCGACGCGGGGGCGTTCACGCGCTCGAAGAGCTGGTGCACCAGCGGCGCTGCCCCCATCGCGCCGGACACGCCGTTCATCTTCTGCCAGTCGGCGTTGCCCACCCAGCCCACCACGAGGAGCTGGTGGCTCACCGCCACGGCCCACGCGTCACGGTGGCCCTGGGAGGTGCCGGTCTTGATGGCCACCGGGGTGTCGAAGTCGAGCGGGCCGCCGGGGGGGAAGCCCGGCCGGCGCGCCTCGGGGTCGGCCAGCACGTGGAGAATGGCGTCGGCGGCGTCGGGGTGGAGCAGCGGCTCGGCGGCGGTCACCGCTTCGACCGGGAGGAAGGTGAGCGGGCGGGGCACGCCGTGGTTGGCGAGCGCGGAGTAGAGGACCGCGAGCTCGCGCGCGGTCACCGGCAGGCTCCCCAGCGCCAACGTGAGCCCGTATTCGCCGGGGTCGCTGGAGATGCGCCGCACGCCGCCGCGGCCGAAGAACTCCAGCGCGCGGTCGACCCCCACCTGCTGCAGCACGTGGAGCGCGGGGAGGTTGCGCGAGTTGCCCAGCGCCTCGCGGGCGAGCATCGGCCCGAGGAAGGTGTGGGTCATGTTCTCGGGCACCCAGGCCCCCAGCGCGGTGGGGAACTCGGTGGGCACGTCGGGGACCGGGGTGGCGAGGGAGAGCCGCCCGTCCTGCAGGGCGAGCGCGTAGAGGAAGGGCTTGAGCGCCGAGCCGGGCGAACGGCGCGCGGCGAGGTAGTCGATGGCGCCCTTGTCCTGCGCCTCGAAGTAGCCGGCGCTGCCGACGTAGGCGAGCACCTCGCCGGTCGCGGGCGAGACCACCAGCGCCGCGGCGTTGCCGGCGCCCTGGCCGCGCAGCCGGCGCAAGGTGAGTTCCACCTGGCGCTGGGCGTCGCGCTGCAGCTCGAGGTCGATGCTGGTGCGCACGATGGTCGGCGCTCCGGTCCGACGGGCGAGGGGAGCGGCAGCGAGGAGCGCGTGCATCGCGGCCTCGGGGCGCTCGGGCCGTTTCACCAGGCCGAGCTCGGAGACGAGCGCCTGCCGGTGCGTCTCGGCGTCGATGACCCCGCGGGCCTCCAAGGTGGCGAGGATGCGGCGGGTGCGCGCCATGGCGCGGGCGAGGCCGTCCTTGGTCCAGGGCGACATCTTCACCGGCTGCTGCGGCAGCGCGGCGAGGAAGGTCGCCTGCAGCCAGCTCAGGTCCTCGACCGGCTTGCCGAAGTAGAGCTGCGAAGCGCGCGCCGCGCCGTGCACCCGCTCGCCGTACGGCGCGAGCGTCAGGTACTGCCGCAGCACGAGATCGTGTCCGTGGCGGTCGACCAGCAGCAGCGCCTCCGCCGCCTCGCGGGCCTTGGCCCACAGGGTGCGCGCGCGCGGGTGCTGCAGCCGCGCCACCTGCATGGCGATGGTCGAGGCGCCGGAGACGACGTGGCCCGAGCTCAGGTTCTGCCAGACGGCCCGGGCGATGGACGACGGCGCGATGCCCGGGTGCTCGCGGAAGCGGCGGTCCTCGGTCTCCAGCGTGGCGCGCACCAGCTTGTCGGGGAGTGCCGCGGGCAGCGGCCAGTAGCCGAGCGCGCCGTCGGGAGCGCTCAGCTCGCCGAGGAAGGCGCCGTGCCGGTCGAGCAGCACGTGGCTCGGGGCGCGCACCACGAGCGTGCCGTCGAGCGAGCGCCACAGCCGCACGCCGAGGCCCAGGCACACCACGAGCGCGGCGGCGAGCACCGCCTTGCGCCTCCGGGGCGTGAGCGCGCTCGGTCGCACGGGGTCGGCTACTTGCCCTTCGCCTTCTGCTTCGCGCCCTCGACGACGATGCGCATGCCCGCGCCGCGGCCGCGCACGTCTTCCTGGTACATCAGCTCGGCGTAGGGCGCCGGGTGCACGAAGCTGCCTTCGCTGGTCGCGCGCAGGCGGAAGTGGAAGCTGTGGGTCCCCGCGCCGAGCGACGTGAAGTAGTAGCGGACTTCCTGGTCGAGCCGCTGGGCGTAGGTCGGCGCGGTGCTGTCGGCCTGCGACGGCCTGGCGTCGCTGGAGGCGTTGGCGAGGTTGGGGTTGAGCGGCTCGAAGCCGGCGGCGAAGGGCACCACCAGCGCGACGTGGTTGCGCGGGGCGTCGAGCGTCAGCTGGGCGTGCACCTCCACCACGTCGCCGGGGGCGAGGGTGAGGGTGGCGCCGGGCTGGTCGTCGTGGTGGGTGGGGGCGCTGCCGTCGGGGTGCAGCCAGGTGAGGCTGCGGGAGACGAGGAGCCCGCTCTTCCTGGGGGTGACCTGATCGCCCGGCGCCTGGGGGAGGAAGCTGTAGGCGACGCGTGCGCTCACCGGCGCGCCGCTGACGGTGAGCGACAGCGGGTCGGCGCCGGCCACGGTGCGCCGCGCCGCCTTCTTGCTCTCGTCGAGCGCCACCTCGGCCGCGCCCGGCACGGTGACGTGCACCTGGGGCTGGCTGACGCGCGAACGTTCGAGGTACGCGCCGAGCGCCGCGACCGCCCGCCGGTGCTCGTAGGTGGAGCCGAAGCCGCGCGGGCCCACGGAGCGGGCGAGCAGGCCGTCGCGCACCAGCGGGAGCCGCTCGTCGGTGGGGCTCAGGCGGACCAGGGCTTCCAGCGCCTGGGCGGTGGAGGCGGTGGAGGAGCCCAGGTACTCGCCGGTCCAGCTCGTGCGCTCGCGGCGCAGGCCGTCGTAGACCTTGGCGCCCTTCACCAGCTTGAAGACCACCGAGTCCCAGAGCTCGCTCTGGAGCGAGGCGAGGTTGCTGGAGAAGACCTGCGGCCGCTCGTTCATCGCCAGCGCGAGGTCGGCGAGCGCGGACGGCCCGAAGTCCTTTCGCCTGGCGAACAGCTCGAGCAGGTAGTGCTCGTCGAGCTCGCCGGCGCGCGACAGCGCCCGGAGCGCCGCCGCCTGCTCGTCGACGCGGTAGGCGCCCAGGCCGCCGCGGAAGTCGGAGCGGAGCGAGCGCTTGAGGGCCTCCAGCGCCCGGGTGCGCACCTTCTCGTCGACCGGCAGGCCGGCCTTCTTGACCAGCGCGAGGAACTCCACGCCCTGGGCGGTGACGCCGATGTCGCCGCCGGTGCCGGGCCAGTAGCTCAGGAAGCCGAGGTCGTCCTGGTGGGTCGCGAGCTCTTCCACCAGGTGCGCCACGTTGCGCGGCAGCTGCGGCGTGAAGCGCGTCTCGAGCTCGAGCTTCTTGAGCACCGAGGCCAGCGCGAGGTCGGGCGCGAGCTGGCTCATCTTCTGCTCGAGGCAGCCGTGGGGGTAGGCGGCGAGGTAGTCGAGGCTGGTGGCGAGCTCGAGGAGCCCGGGCTCGTTGGTGAAGTTGAAGGTCTGCCGCGCGGTGCCGGGCCGGGCGGCTTCAGGGAACGGGTCGAGGGTGGTCTTCCCCACCGGGAGCGTCTTCACCGCGAGCACCTTCTCCACCGAGCGGTCGGGGAGCACCGGCAGCTTCACCTCGAAGGCGTCGGACGCCTTGTCGGCGCTGCGCACCACCGAGCCCCGCACGGTGAGCACCCCTTCGCCGTCGATGGCCTTCACCAGCGCCTGGGTCTGCACGCTGAGCGCCTGGTTGGCCTTGAGCGCCACGCCTTCGGTCTTCGGCGCCGCGTCGACGGGGCCGGAGAGCGCCACTTCCACCGTGCCTGGGCCATCGCTCCCCTCCACGAGCCGCGCGAGCGCGCCCGGCCAGAAGCGATCGCCCACCCGCACGAAGCGGGGGAGCTGGGGTTGGACCAGCACCGGCAGGCGGACCTTCAAGGTGGACTGCTTGACGCCGAAGCGGGTCGCCCCGCTCACCGCCACCGCGCGCACGCGGAAGTTGGTGAGGTCGTCGGACAGCTTCACCGGCACCTTCAGGGTGCCGCTCGCGGGGACCACCAGGGTCGCCTGGTAGTAGGGCACCGTCTGGAAGTTCTTGCGGATGATCTTCTTCCCGCCGTTCTGCTCCTCGTCGCTGCCGTCGCCGCCGGGCTCCTCGTCGAGCTCGCTCAGCCGGCCGATGACCAGGTTGCGCGTGTCGTGGAGGCTGGTGGTGCGCGCGTTGGCGCGGATGAGCGCGGTGAGCGGGTCGAGCGAGCCTTCGGGCGCGAGCGAGAGCACCGCCTCGTCGACCAGCCAGAAGGTGACCTCGCCGCCCACCGGGCGCTGCTTGTCGTCGCTCAGGGAGATGACGAAGTCCTGCACGGTGCCGGGCCGCGCCTGCTCGGGGTGCTTCACCGCCACGGTGACGCGGTGGCTCGCGGGCTCGAGCTCCAGGTCCACCGAGGCGGCCACGGTGGCGGGCCGGTAGCGCGAGTCGTCGCTCTGGCCTTCGCCCAGCCGGCCGCGCATCAGCACCACGTGCAGCGGGAGGTTGGGGACGTGGTGGGCGTCGAGCGGCACGTCGATGACCGCCTTGCCGCCGCTGACGTCCTTCCACTGGTACACGTTGCCGCGCGGCTCCTCGAGGATGACGAGCGCGCGCGCGGAGGCCCACGGGCTCTGCACCACCACGTGGGCGGTCTGGCCGGGCAGGTACTTCGCCTGGTCGGGCTTGAGCTCGAAGACGCCGTCGCGCGACTTCTGCCAGGCCACCGGCGCCGGCCCGCCGACGTAGAGGTCGGCGGAGAGCGTCTGCACGCGCCCGAGCTTGTCGCGGGCGCTCAGCTCCACCACGTAGACGCCCGCGTCCTTGAGCTCGAAGACCGGCCCCGACGGCTTCGCCTGCGAGCTCCACGACTTCTCGGCGACCGGCACGTCCTGCTGCTCGGTGACGTACTTGGGCTGCCCGGTGGCGAAGGCCGTCTCGCGCAGCGTCGAGTGCCAGGTGCGCTTGATGAGCTTGACGGTGATGTCCTGGCCGGCGAGCGGCGCGTCGTCGATGCCCACCGCCACCACCTCGGGCGAGAGGCTCTGCGCCTTCTCCAGGTAGCGGGGCAGCTTGAGGCCCAGGGCGAAGGGCGGCAGCGCCTTCACCTCGGCGGTGCTGGTGACCTGCTGCTCGTCGGGCCCGGTGACGGTGGCTTCCAGGTGGTAGACGCGCGCGCTCCCGTCGAGGTCGAGCTGGGGGTTCAGCGGCAGCTCGGAGGCGCCGGAGTCGTCGAGCTCACCGTCCTGCGACGTGGCGCCCTGGGGGCGCTGCGCCTGCGGCCGGGCGAACTGGCTCGAGGACGCGAAGAGGAAGCCGGGGAGCCCCTTGGGCTGCCAGGCGTACGGCCGCTGGGTGACGGTCCACTTGACGGGGGCGTTGGCCACGTTGCCACCCGCGAAGTAGCGGGCGACCGCCTTCACCTTGATGGGGGCGTCGAGGCGCGCCTTGCCCGGCGCCACCACCTGCACCTCGAAGGTGGGCACCCGGTAGGCCTCGATGCGGAAGGAGCGGGTGGCGACCACGTGCTGCGGGTCGCCTTCGAAGAGCCTGGCGGTGTACTGCCCCGACGGCGCGTTGGACTCCTCGAACTCGGCCGCGAGGCCGCCGAGCGCGGTGCGGGTGACCTTGGGGAGCCACGACTGCCCGTCCTCGCTCTCGACCTGCAGGCCGTAGCTCTCGAGGCGCGGCGGCAGCTGCAGCTCACCGCTCTTCTTGCTGCGCACGAAGGCCTTGAGGAAGACCTTCTCGCCCGGCTTGTAGATGGGGCGCTCGGTGAAGACGAAGCCCAGGGTGGCGTCGTTGCGCGGGGGCGGGGCGCTCTCGTTGAGGAGCCACGACAGCCAGCGGTCGCCCGAGTACCAGTGGTTGTCGGCGAAGCGCGGCGGCGCCTGGTCGGGGCTGAAGACCAGCACGTCGTCGTCCTTGGCGACGGTGATGCGGGTGAAGCGCTGCCAGCCGGTGCGGGCGGGCAGCACGATGCGGCCCGCGTCGTCGGAGGTGAGCTGCACCCGGGTCTGCGGCTGCCAGCCGGCCGGCGGCGACTCCGGGCGCACCAGCAGGCCTTCCAGGGTGAGCACCGCGCCGCGCACCGGCTCGGCGGTGTCCAGGGTGCGGACGAAGAGCACCGCCTTGTCCCGCTCCTCGGCGGAGGTGACCGCGAGGTTGGTCACCTGCACCCGCATCCACGCGCGCTCGCCGCGGCCGGTGAGCCGGCGGAGGCCGACGAGGTAGGTGCCCGGGCGCGACGCGCCGACCACCGGGTCGAGCAGGGGCTTCAGGTCGAGCCCGAAGCGCGCCGGGTTCGCCCGCTGGCCGGACGGCAGCTCGACCACCTTCGACACCAGCGGAGAGCCGAGGAGCTTGAGGTGCCGGGTGAGGGACGACGCGTCGACCTCGCCGGGGGTGGCGGGCAGCGCGGGCTCTTCACCGGGGAAGGGAGGTGCCGCCTGGTCGTCGACGAAGACGGGGCTCGCGGGGAACGGCCACAGGCCCGGGTGCAGCGGGTCGACGCGGAAGATGCGCACGTCGGCGCGCGGCTCGCCGTAGCCCTGGAGCGGGAGCATGCGCGGGCCCCTGGCCTCGAGCATCGCGGTGCCCTGGGTGAAGCGGAGGAACGACGCCCGCCAGCCGAGGTGGAAGTAGAGCTCGGTGGGCGGCACCGGCTTGAGCGGCCGGCCCGAGTCGTCCTCGATGGCCGCGGGCGAGAGGCTCAGCTTGTAGAGCGTGTCGGGGACGAACTTGCCCTGCAGCTGCACGCGGCTGCCGTAGGTCGCGAAGTGGAGGTCGGCGACCGCGGGCTCGAGGCGCACCAGCTGGTGGAGCTGGGTGAGCGTCAGGTTGGCGACGCTGGCGGAGAGGGAGAGTTGCGGCTGGTCGCCGCGGTTGCCGCAGGCGAGCGCGAGGTCCTTGGGGACGGAGGTGCCCGCAGCGAGTGGCTGCTCGGTGTTCCCGCAGCGCACCGCGTTGAGCGTGAAGGCGGTGCGGGTCGCGACGCGGCCCGACCACAGGGTGGTGCCTTCGGAGCCCAGCGCCAGGCTCACCGAGACGAGCAGCAGCTTCCCTTCGGGGACGTCGTCCTTGAGCGTGAGCGCCCAGGTCGCGGGGTCGCGGTGGGAAGCGCGCGGCAGGGGTGCCAGGGTGAAGTCGCTCACCTTCTGGCGCGGCGAGTCGGCGAGGCCGGGCAGGTCGCGCAGCTCGAGGGCGATCATCTTCTTGAGCGACGCGGCCGGGAGCGCCTGGGGGAAGGTCAGCGTCACCACCCGGAAGGGGCGCAGCCCTTCGGAGCCGGGCGACGGCGCCATGGCCTGCGGCGGCGACATCATGGTGGTGAGGATCTTCCGCGTGCCCTGCGCGTCGACCTGGAAGCGGGCGAGCGCGGGCCACGGCTCCGCGGGCCGGAACTGCAGGGTGCGGCGGTCGACCCAGGTGTAGGCACCGGGCCAGCCGGGCGTGAGCTTGAGGTACTTCTCGCCGTCGTCGCCGGTGGCCTCGGGGCCCACGACGTCGCTCGAGAAGTAGACGGTGACCGGGTCGTACCCGCGCAGGAACGTGTCGGGCAGCACCTTGAGACCCCCGCCCTGGGGGCGCTGGCCCTTGTCGGCGGGCTGGTACTGGGCGAGCGCGGCGGCGGCGCCGAGCAGGGCGACGAGCGCGAAGAGGCGGCGGGTCATGGCGTCGCTCCGATGCGGCGGAAGAGGTCCTGCAGGTACTCGCCGGGCACCTCGGCAGCGCTGCCTTGCAGGCCGAGGAGCACGGGGCGGAAGCGCAGCGGCGCGGCCGACGGGCCCCGCGGGTGCCGCACGGTCAGCAGGTAGCGGCCCTGCTCGAGCGAGAGGTACTGGTGGCAGCCTTCGCCGAGCACCTTGGCGCCGTCGCGCTCCACGAGGCAGTCGAGCGCCTCGCTGGTGGTCTGCAGGCCGAGGCCGACCTTGCCGGGGCCCTTGGTCTCGAACTGGAAGACGCGCACCTGGCCGGGGCCGAGCCATTCCTCGGGGCCGACGCCCTCGGCGAGCGGGACGACGGCTTCCTCGCTCCACGAGACGGCGCCGGTGAGCGCACCGCCGGCGAAGGGGCGCACCACGAGGCGGTAGCTGCCGGCGGGCAGCACCCGGGTGAGGTCGCAGCCGCTGCCCGGGCCGGAGCTCGCGAGCAGCTCCTTCCCGCGGAAGACGCCGCACACGCCCGACTCGGCGCGCACCCGGACCGCCGCGGAGCGGCTCACGGGGAGCGTGCGCTCGAAGCGCGGCGCACCCAGCGGGGCGGAGGTCGACGAGACGAGCTCCGCCGCTTGCCCGGACGAGGCCTCGACGCCGAAGAGGGCGTTGCGTTCCCTGCCGACGGGCGAGAGGGCGGCGCGCAGGGGGCCCACGCCGTGCTCGACGGTCAGCCGGGCGGAGATGGACGCGGGCACCGTCTGGCGGCAACCGGTGGCGCGCACGCCGTCGCTGCGCACGAGCACGCAGGCCGAGGCGCCTTCCACCACCAGGCTGCGCGCCTCGGTGGCCTGGGGCACCGCGACGTCGAGCGTGCCTTCCTCGGTGGACTGTTCCTCGTACAGGCCCGAGAGCGTGGTGCTGCGCGCGGGAACCGACAGGAGCACGGTGGCGTCGATCGCGGACTCGGCGCTGGTCAGCAGCAGGCGCGTCCTGGCGCCGCTGAAGACGCAGCGGTGAAGACCTTCGCGGGGGCCGCAGACGTCGAGCGCGCGGTCCTGCTCGTCGAGCTGCACGGCCCAGGCGTCGGCGGGCACGAGGAGCTCGGCGCGCGCGGCGCCCGGCAGCGCGAAGAGCGCCGACGGCCCGGTCCAGGTGAGCCGCTGGTGTCCCGCGGTCAGCGTGGTGCTCGACCGCGGCACCGGCAGCGCGCGGCGTCGCAGGGTACCCGGCGCGGGCTCGTCGGCGCTCACCGGTGCCCAGGCGCGCACCGTGGCGCGCTGGCCAGCGGCGCTGGCGGCGAGGCACACCTGCGCGCGGCTCTCGAGCACGCCGCCGTTGCCCTCGAAGCGACAGGCGGGCGCAGTGCGCTCGCCTGGGGCCACCGCAGCCTCCACCACGAAGACCGCGGGGTAGGGCGCGGTGAGCGTCTGCCGCCACGCGGCGGTGGACAGCGCCACGTCCTGCGCGTCGGCGACCGGACCCGTCGGGCCCAGCACCTCGTCCAGCGCCACCGAGCCGCTCAGCGCCGCGCGGGTGGAGAAGAGCGTCGGCCCCTGGGCGAGCGAGGTCTCGCCGCTGCACGGCGCGAGCAGCCCGCGCTCGGTCGCGCCGAGACAGAAGACCGCGGAGCCGGTGCGGTAGCGGCCCGGGGCGGGCACCTCGAGCTTGAGCGCGCCGCTCGAAGGCAGTGCGCCGGGGCTCCCGGCGGTCACCGCGCGGCTCTTGAAGGCCACCTTCACCTTCGCCGCGCCATCGGTGGTCCAGGCGCGCAGGCGGTACTTCTCCTGGAGCGGGTGCAGGAGCACCGCGCACTCGGTGGACCGCGTCTTGCGGAACACCACCGCGCCGGCCCCGTCCTCGAGCGCGCAGCTGAACGGCTGGCCGCTGGTGAGCGTGACGTCCTGCACGGCGTCCTGGGCGGGCACCGGAATCGACAGCACCGCGACCGGCGCGGCGAGGGGCAGCTCGAGGCCGTCCTTGAGTTCGCCCTTGTCCTCCACCGTCGCCAGCGCGACCGCCACCGCGACGTCGCCGGCGCGCTGGGTCTCGCTCTCCAGCACCAGGCGGTAGCGCCCCTGGGTGATGGGCTCGGCGAGGGCGCAGTTCCAGTCGGCGCCGTTCTCCGAGCCTTCGAGCACCAGCCGGTTCTTCTCGTCGAAGAGGCGGCAGCGCACGTCGACCTCGCCGCGCGTGCGCAGCCGCAGCGTGCCGTCGCGCGGAATGAGCAGCGGCACCTCGGAAGGCGCGCTCAAGGTGCGCGTCATGCCGGGCTGGAGTTCGCGGGTGCCCAGGTGGAGCTGGTACTCGATGCCCACGTCGCCGCGCGAGTGCACGGCGATCAGCTGGTACTGGCCGGGCCCGAGGTTCAGCTGGAAGCCCGACGGCGGGGGAGGCGCCTGCGTGGCGGCGAGCGGGGCCACTCCGGCCGCCATCGGCTCGGCCGCGCGCTCGGTCTCGCCTTCACCTTCGCCCTCACCCTCGCCTTCGTCCTCGCGGGGCTGCTCGGGCTCCGACTCCCGCTCGCTCTCACCGTCGCCTTCCGGCTCCGGTGCCGCTGCAGCGCCGCCCATGGGGGGAATGACCTCGATGGGCTTCGGGCTCTGTCCGGGCTCGAGCTTGAGCAGCCGGCCCTGCATGCCGTTGGTGAGGACCAGGTCGACGGTCGCCGCGCCTTCGAGGGAGAAGCGGAACTCGTCGCTGCCGTCCTTGCCCAGCCGCGCGTCGTACCAGGTGAAGAAGTCGAGCGCGTGCGGCTGATTGCCTTCCAGCACGCGAGGAGCGCGCACCCGCTGCAGCTGGGTGTGGCGCATCGACTCCACGGTGAGCGGCAGCTGCGTCCACAGGTAGGTGCCCGGCGCGAGGCTGCGGCGGCCGCTGCAGGCGCTGGGGACCGGCTCGAGCGGCCACCCGTCGGCGTCTTCCAGGCGGCAGGCGAGCGCGGTGCCCTGCGCCGTGGTGGCGAGCTCGTACTCGCCGCCCGTCTTCACCACCAGCTTCTGCTGGGCGAGCGCGCCGGCGGCGACGCGGAAGAAGGCGTCGCTCTCGGCGGCCACGGTGCCGAAGTCGGTCGCCTCGCGGCGGTTGAGCACCAGGGCGGCGCGGCCCTGGCTCTGGCCCACGGTGGTGGCCGTGGTCCGGTAGCGCCCGGGCCGCAGGTACCCCGAGACCAGGCAGTTGCGGCCGCGGCCGGAGCCCGAGTCCTGCGCCACGCTGGGCGCGACCGGGGTCCGCAGCGCGCACTCGGTGGCGAGCAGCCCCTGGGTGGTGACCTCGTAGAGTCCGGGGGCGGCCACGTCGAACACCAGCGAGCGCGACTCTCTCGCTCCGAAGGCGAAGTAGGTCGGGGTGCCGGGTGCCGCCTTGGGCAAGGGCAGCGGCTGCGCCTCGTAGGGCTGCGGCGCCCCGCGCTCGAGCTCGCGCGACGGACGCGCCACCGCGAAGGACACCGGGCCCGGCGAGGTGTTGACCAGCGAGAGCTCGGCGCTGTCCCTCACCCGGCACTCCGCGCCCGCGGTGTCCTTGCCCTGGCAGCGGAACGGCGCTCCGGCCGCGGCGCGCACCGCGAGCTCGCCCGAGGCGGCGAGGGGCAGGGTGAGCGCCTGGCCCGCCTCGAGGGTGAAGTGCACCGGGACGCTGGCAGCGAGCGGCAGCGGGGTGAGCACCAGGCCGCGCGCGGTCAGTGTGCCGGTGCGGGTCAGCACCAGCCGGTAGTCGCCGCCGGTCAGCCGTGCACGGAGGAGGCAGCCGGCCTTCGGCGCCACCGAGGTCAGCGCACGCTGCGTGTCCTCGCGGATGACGAGGTGCTCGATGCCGGACAGGCCGCCGTTGAGCGAGAGCTGGTACGGCCCCGGGGTGAGCAGCTGCGAGAGCTCGCACGCGCTGTCGGTCCGGGAGCTCGCCAGCACCTCGAGCGCGCCGTCGGGCTTGAGGCGCGAGAGGTTGCAGCCCGACTTGCGGCCGCCCTTGGTGACGACGCGGTAGCGGTTCGCCTGCGTCACCTCGAACCACACCACCGCGCCGTTGGCGTAGTTGAACTCGGTGTCGAGCTGCTGGCCGTCGCGGAGCGTGAGCACGTCGCGCGCCACCACCTCGGGGCCGGTCTTGAGCTCGCGCTCCAGCTGGCAGCCGAGCGGTGCGGCGTCGGTGTCGAGCGGCAGGTCGTGCACGCCGACCAGGGCGTCCTGCGCCGGGGCGCTGAAGCGCAGGCTGGTGGTGGCCTCGCCGTAGTACCCGCCCGCCCAGCCGCGCGCGCTCAGGTACGACGGGGCCCACTCGAGCAGGCCTGAGGTGCCCGGCGCGCCGCGCACCCGCGCCACCAGCCGCTTCGAGGCGCTCCCCATCGCCGCGCAGGAAGGCTGCAGGGTCTTGGGCTGCACCGCGCACCGCGACAGCGACACCCAGCTGCCGTCGGCGGCGGCGAGGGACAGCTCGGTGGCCACGAGCGGCGCCTGCTTCAAGGTGAGCAGCGCGGCGGTGGGCTCCGCGGGGAGCGCGACGGTGAGGCTGCCGCTCGGGCCGAGGGTGAAGGGCAGCGCGCGCTCCGGCGGCGCCGCGGGGAAGCCCAGCTCCACGGTGAGCGTGTCGTCGCCGGCGGCGTTGCTCCAGGGGAGCGCCTTGGCCCCGTACACGGTGACCAGGTGGTCGCCCGCCTCGAGCGGGCCGGCGAGGAACCACTCGTGCACCGGGTGCGCGGCGACGGTGCGCGACTCCTCGTGCGCGAAGGGAACCGACTCCACCCACTCGCCCGCGCGCCACAGCCGCAGCTCGCCCGCGGTCCGCCCGATGACCCGCAGGAAGGTCGGCTCGGTCCCGTTGACGGCGCTCACCCAGAACGACACCTGCTCGCCCGGCCGCAGCTTCTGCTCGAGCTTGCCGCCGGCGCTCAGCCGCGGAGGCTTGGGGTTCAGCTCCACGAAGGGCTTGGCCTCGACCTTCACCTGGCCCTTGCCCTTGAGGGGTGAGTCGAGCCGCAGCTTGTAGGTGCCCTGGTCGAGCAGCAGGTCGAGCTCGCAGTTGCTGCGGCCGGCGACGCCCGAGCGTTCGAAGGGGCCGCGCACCCGGTCGACCACCGTGCACGCCGTGCCGGGGCCCGACCGCGCCGAGAGGTGCACCATGCCGGCGGCGTCGAGAGTGACCAGCGCATCGTGGCGGCCCTGCGCCGGCACCTGCGCCGGTTGCACGGTTGCCGCGGAGAGCCAGAGCGGAAGCAGGAAGGAGAGGGGCATCGGGGGTGTGGACCGTAGCGGTCTGAACCCATTGAGCAAGGCGTACGCCACGTCTGCTGGCCCTGCAGAGGGGGCGCGTCGTGGGCCGCCGGCCGCGACCGCGCGTCTACTGGACCGCGATTCCGACGCTGCCCGTGGGCGAATGGTCGAGGAGGAAGCTCGCCACCGCGTCGTACCAGGTGCCGGTGACCGTGCCGGGGACGTCGGCGCCGTTGAGCGGATCCAGGTGGGTGAGCTCGGGGTGGGCGATGGCGCGGAACGCTTCCGCCTCGGCGCGCGTCTTTCCCGCGAAGGGGCGCCCTGCGCCCAGCGGCGCGGCGAGCGCCTTGAGGTGGTCGTACCCCGCGGCGGTGCCGCCGCTGAGCGAGGTGGCCTCCACCAGTATGGGAAGCTCGAGCTCGCGGCCGTGGCTCGCGCGCAGGCCGTACCTGGTCGTCTGCCAGCTCGACGGGTCGAGGATCAGCGAGGCCGCAGCGACACCGTCGAGCCCCAGCCGGGTGGGGAAGTACCACTCGCCGAAGTCCACCGTGGGCCGCGTCCACGCGATGGTGAAGTCGGCCATCGCGGTGTGCTCCTCGGGCGTCACCTGGTCGAAGCGCAGCCACCGGTACGTCGCGCTCGGATCCGACGGACGCCGCACCGTTCCGCCGAGCGGCGAGGCCACCTCTTCCAGCGGGCCCCCGGTGGCCTGGCCCAGGCTCACCCGCGCGTCGGTGAGCGGGCAGCTCTGGTCGTCGAAGGCGAGGCCGAGCGCCGCCTCGTTGGTGATGCGCGGCAGCTTGTCGGTGGAGAAGAGGAGCTGGAGCGCCTGCGAGCGCTGGGCGTCGGGGTCGAAGCCGTCGGGGTTGAGGCGCGCGCGCAGCGCGGCGATGGCGCCCACCGGGTAGAGCCGCGTCTCCAGCAGCGGCAGCGTGATGAAGGGCGTGCCGTCGTGAATGTCCTTGAGGCCCGGCTGGGTCCCCAGGTCGGGGTCGGGCACGCCGTCGACCTCGTATTGCTGCTGGGTGACCGCGTCCGCCTGGCCTTCGCCGCCGGTGACCGCGTCGAGCATGAGCAGGCCGGCGAGCTCTTCCCCCAGCGCCTTGCCGCCCGAGTCCCACGCGGCGTACTCCACCGCGAACTGGCCCCCGAGCGAGTGCCCGGCGAGGAAGACCCGCGCGCGGCGGGCCTCGGCCGGGAAGCGTTCCACCACCGCGCGCACGTCGGCCACCATCGTCGGCAGCCCCCACTCGGCCATCGCGGCAGCCTGCGGCGCGGTGAGGAAACCGTCGAAGCGCTTCCCTTCGATGGCGGCGTTCTCGAAGTAGTAGCCGGTGGCGAGGTTGGCGTTGCCCTGGGCGATGGCGGTGTCGAGCCCGCTGTGGTCTTCCACCAGGTTGCTGCGGCGATCGAGCGCCCAGACCTCGAGCGCCGCGTCCGCCGTCGAGCGCCGCACCACCGCGCGGGCGAAGGCGTCGGCCGCCCCCGCGCCTTCGAGAAACCCCGGGAGAAAGAGGAGTACGGCGCGCACGGGCTTCGGCGGGCTCGAGTCGAGGCGGTAGCGCACCACCTGGGAGCCAATCGCCGCCGGAAGCATCGCGTCGGCCGGGGCCCCGGCGACGGTGAAGATCTCCCGCCGGATCCGCTGCGGGCTCACCTCGATGACTGCCGGGTCGTCCGTCTGGGTGGCCTTCGGGCCGCAGCCGGGGAGGGTGTAGACAGCTGTCGCACACAGTGCTACCTGCGCCCACCGTAGTCTCATACCTGGACGAGGACCTTCTCATGTTCCGAATGGCGGCGCTGTCGGCGGTGGTGGTGATGGTTGGTTGTGGCGTGACCGAGTCGCAGCTGGTCGGCGAAGACGCGCCCCAGGGCGAAGGCTCGGCCGAGCTCGGGAGCGCGGCGCGCACCTACGTGACCGTGCGTCACGACATGCGCAAGTGCATCTCGCCCCTCTGCGGCGGCTACTGGGTGGCCGACGTCAACCGCGCCACGCTGCGCGAGGTCTACGTCAACGGGCTCGACTTCAGCGGCTCCAACCTCTCGCAGGAGAGCATCGACGCGGCGCTGCAGGGCGAGGCGGTCGTCTTCTACGGCAAGCTGGGCCCGGCCGAGGCGCGCTTCAACACCCGTCCGTTCCTGGTGAGCGCGGCCTGGCGCGGTCTGCCCGGCATCACCCGCGCGGCGGGCGAGTCGTTCTTCCGCGTCGCGCAGAGCCGCATCGAGTGCTTCACCACGCCCTGCCCGCAGCTGCTCGCCACCCGGCTCAACGCCGGCGGCAGCACCCGCGTGGGCGACGTGGCCGTCGGCCGCGCCTCGCTGATGGCGGTGGACCAGACCTGGCTCGCGAACCGCATCGAGGAGCACGGCGCGCTGGTGGCGGCCAAGCTGGGCACCACGCCCAACGACGGCCCGCTCCTCGACGCCAGCCAGGTGTACCTGAAGCTGCCCGAGCAGCCGGGGCCGTGCCCGCTGGTGAAGATGCCGGCGTGCCAGGGCGGCAAGGTCTACAACGAGACCCGCACCGAGGACCGCTGCGTGCTCCCGTCGATGTGCGTGACGCCGGGGCCCTGCACCTTCTTCCTGCCGCTGTGCCCTGACGGGTACACCCGCGTGCAGTGGAAGGGCCGCGCCAACGCGTGCCCCGTGGTGGCCTGCGACCCGACGTTCACCGTGCCCGCGGCGCAGTAGTCGGTCGCGGCGCCCGCGAGGAAGTTCCCGGCCGTGCGCGTGGTGGGGCGCGAGGCGGAGCTCGAGGTCCTCCAGCGCGAGCTGGAGGCCTTGCCGCGCGCCACCAGCCTGCGCCGGCTCGCCTTGGTCGGTGAGCCGGGTGTCGGCCGCACCGCGGTGCTCGAGGCGGCGCGGACGCGCGCGCTGCAGCTCGGCTGGGACACCGCCTTTCACCCGGGGCTCGAGGCGACCGTGCCCGCCCTGGTGGGGCTGGTCTGCGGCCGGCTCGGCGTGGAGCCCGATGCCGGCGCGGCGGCCATCTCCCAGGCCCTGGCGCGCAACTTCGCCGCGCGTGCGAGCGCTCCGGTTTCCATCTTCGCGGGGCTGCTCGGCGTGGCGCCGGTGCCCCAGCTGGCGGCGAGCGAGCGGCTCGAGAGCCTCTGCTCGGCCCTCTTCGGCTGGCTCGAGCAGCGCACGCTGGAGCGGCCGCTGGTGTGGTTGGTGGACGACGCCGATCACCTCGACGCCGATGCCCGGGCCTTCCTCGACTGGCTGGGCGCTCACCCCTTCTCGGGGCCCGCGCTCCTGGTGACGGTCGGCGCCGCGAACCCCGGCGCACGCGAGCTGCCGCTCGCCGGCCTGCGGCGCAACGCGATGGTGGAGCTGCTCAAGCTGGCCCAGGTCCCCGCGCCCGAGGCCCTGGTCCCGTACACCCAGGGCAGCGTGCGCCTGGCCTTCGAGCTCGCGAAGGCGCGCGCCGAAGGCCTCGCCGAGCCCTTCCCGTCGGACCTCGGCGAGCTCGCGGTGCGCCGCGTGGAGCTGCTGTCCGCGTCCGCGGCGGGCGTCGCCGCGGTGGTGGCCCGGGTCCCCGGTGGGGTGCGCGATCCGGTGCTCGCCGCCGCCCTCGGCCCCGACGAGGCGCGCGCCGGGGTGGCGATGCTGGCCTCTCGCGGGCTGGTGAAGGCCGGGCCGCCCATTCGCTGGGCCGAAGCGCGCACCCGCTCGGCGGTGGCGCGGCTGCCGCTGCGGCTCGACCTGATGCGGCTGGAGGCCTGGGCGCTCGCCGAGGGCCTCGAGAGCGTCGAGGCGGTCGACGCGCTGCGGCTGGTGTGGACCGACGGAGAGCGCGCGAGCTTGCTCGACGAGCTCGCCGCGAGCGCGGCGCTGGCGAGAGGGCGCCGTGGCGAGGCCATCGCCCACCTGGAGCGCGCGCTCGGCCCCAGCGCGGGCGTGCGTCGCATGGTCCTCGCGCGGCAGCTCTGCGAACTCCACGCGTTCCAGGGCGAGCCCGACCGGGCGATCGGGGTGGTCGACGCCCTGGGCTACGTCTCGCCGAAGCCGCCGCCGCCTCCTCCGCCCTTCGTCGCGCGCCGCCGCGCCGCGCTCGCGCCGGGCCCCTTCGACGCCTGGGAGAGCCTGCCCTTCGCCGAGGCGCGGGTGGCGCTCGAGCTCGCGCGCGCCGAGGTGCTCGCGCACGTTGGGAGAGCGGACCCGGCGAAGGCCGCGTTCCTGGGCGCCGAGCAGCTGCTCGCCGCGCTCGCAGGGCCGCTGGCGCAGAAGCTGTGGGTGCGCTGGCTCAAGACCTGGGCGTGGTTCGTGGGCGAGACGCTCGCCGATCCGCGCGCCGCGCTCGCCGCGCGCGCCCGCGTGCGCGCGCTGGTCGGCGACGCGGCGGTGAAGGCCGACGTCAACGGCGCGGCCGCGGTGCGCGCCGAGCAGCTCGCCACCTCGCGCTCTGGGGACTTCGCCCGCGCGCGCACGCTGTCGGACGAGCAGCTCGCGCTGGCGCGCCGCGCGCACGACGTGAGCGAGGAGTGCATGGGGCTGAGCACCCGCGGCATCCTCGAGCTGGGGCAGGGCGACCTCTTCGCGGCCCGGGACGCCTTCGAGCGCTCGCTCCAGCTCGCCCGGCAGATCGGCTTCCGCCGGCGCGAGGCCATCGCGCTCCACAACCTGGGCCTGGTGCAGGGCGAGCTGGGAGAGTTCTCGGCGGCGCAGGAGTCCCAGGGGCTCTACCTCTCGCTGGGCGCGGCCATCGGCCACGGCACCGCGCAGGGCTATGGCCCGCTCTCGCTCGCGGTGCTCGACCTCGCCAACGGCGCCTTCGACAGCGCCGAGCGCCGGGTGGCCCGGGTGGAGGCGCTCGCCGAGAAGCACGGGTGGACCTTTCTGCAGGCCTGGGGCCGTGCGCTGGTCGGTCAGGCGCGTGTGCTGCGCTGGCTGTCCACCCGGGACGCTGCGCTGCTGGAGCGGGCCAAGGACGACCTCAAGGGGGCGCTCCGCATCCTCGAGGCGAAGGGGCTCGCCTGGACCGAGGAGCTCGACCCGGGCGAGGTGTACGCGGTGCTCGCGGCGGCCACCGCGCTGGGAGGCGACGTCCCGGGCGCGGAGCAGCTCGTGCGGCACGCGCAAGGCCGGCTTCCGCCGAGTTCCCCGGCCTCGCAGGCCTGGCTGGCCGTCGCAGCTGACCACGTCGCGCGCAAGCCGCTCGGGCCCGCGCTCGCCTGGTTCAAGCAGCGCGGCTACGCGCGGGTGCTGTCGCTGTGGAACGACCTCGGCCGCGCGCGGTGAGATGTTTTTGGTTCTGCCTTCGCGAGGGGCTCCCGCCCGCGAAGGCGGCGGGGCTTTCGCCCCGTCCAACGGGTGGCGTTCGGATCGAACGACCGAACGCTCTTTCTGGTTCTGCCTTCGCGACGCGCTCCTGCCCCGGTTTGATGCCCATTGGTGCGCGCGCTCCACTACAACTGCGCGCGCGTGAGCCTGAACCCGGTCGCCGCTGCCGTCGTCGCCTCCGCGCGGGCCGCCGGGCTGTCCTCGGCCACGCTCGAGCCACTCCAGTCCGGGGTGGGGGCGCTCCCCGAAGTGGCCTCGGCGCTCGAGGTCCTCGGCTTCGTCGTGCGGCACGTGGTGCTGCCGGAGCTTCCTCCGCCGTCGCGTGCGCGCTTCGAGCGCCTCCCCTGGGGCACGCCCCATCGCCTCGGCGCGCTGAGGCGTGGGCTCCTCGCGCTGCCCTGGGTGCGCGGCCACCACCTCACCCGGGTGCTTCGCCCCGACGGCCGCTTCGACGGTGACGCCTTCGCCGCCTGGCTCCGCGCGCAGACGCCCTCGGTGGCGCTGCGCGCGTGCGAGGGAGCCCTCGAGGCGCTGCGCGCGCGTGCGGGCGGGCCGTCGCCGGCGGAGTTCATCGCCCAGGCCGACGAGGTCGGTCCACACGCGCCGCTGCGCTCGTCGGCCGCTCCGCCGCCGGGCGGCTTCCCCGGCGCGACCTTCGACGGCGCCGCGCGCGCGGTGCGCCGGCTGTACCGAGAGGCGGGGTTCACCGTCAGCCGCCTGGAGCTCGGCCACGCGGGGCTGGGCTGGGCCTTCGAGCGGCTCGGCCGCTCGCCCCTGCGCTTCGAGCTGCGCGCCCGGCTCGCCCACGGTCGAGTGACCGAGGTGCGCGCCGAGGGCGCCCGCACCCCGGAAGCGCTCGCCCACCAGCAGCGCATGCTGGCGCTGCTCCACGGCCAGCTCGAGGCGACCACGCCGCCGCCGAGCGCCCCGCGGGTGCCCCGCGCGCCTGGCGCACTCGACACCCGGGCGCTGCTGGAGAAGGCCGCCGCGCGCCTGCCCGTGCCCCAGGTGGTGCTCGCCTGCTGCACGCTCGCCGAGGCCGCGGTGACCGAGGCCTTCACGCTCCCGCGCGCGAACGACTGGGGGCCGTGCTGGGCCATCGCCACCGCGCGCGCCTGGGCCTACGGCCGCGCCGGCCCCGAGGAGGTCTCGCTCGCGGCGAGCGCCGCGGAGATCTCGTCCCAGGAGGCCGCCGCGGCCGGGCTCGCCGCCGCCGCGGAGGCCGCGCGCGCCGCCACCTTCGCCGCCCGCGCCTGCTTCCGCCAGGGCAGCGTCCTCGCCGAGCTGGCCGACGCCACCGCCCGCGCGCGCGGCGCTTCGACCGGCAATGCCGAGGCGGCACAGCGGCTCGAGGACGTCGAGCTCCTGCGCACCCTCGAGCAGCGACTGGCCTGAGCGCGCTGCCGCGCCGTCAGGGGCCCCAGGGGCCGGTGACGGACAGCAGCGGGTGCGTGCGGGTGGCGTCGTTGGGGTCGAAGGCCTCCACCGTCACCTCGTCACCGGTGCGGGTCGCCCGCAGCTCGACCAGCTTCAGGAGCTTGCCGTTCTCCAGCACCGCCCCCTTGAAGCGCGGGCCCTGGGCCTCGAGCACCGAGCCCCGGCGGGCGTGCAGCTCGAAGGTGCGAGGCCCGACCCGCAGCGGACTGGGCGAGCAGTCGAAGCTCCAGTCGAGCGTGGCCTCGGCGCTCGCGCCCGTCAGCGTGGAGCGCCCCTTGAGCTCGCGGTGCGTCTGACCGCGTGGTGCCTCGCCGGCGTCGGCCGGAAGCGCCTGGCCCGCCATCGGCAGCCCGGTCTTCACGAAGCGCCACGCGGGCTCGTCGAGGCGGCGCACCCAGAGTCCCCCGTCGCCTTCCACGGTGAGTTCCCGGTCCTGGTTGTGGGGGCCGACCTGGTGAATGCCGAGGCGCGCGGAGTGGGGACCGGGAATCGGCGGCGCCGCCTGCCAGTCTTCCGGCGGGAGCGAGCGCACCGCGCCGGCGACGCCCCGGCGCACCTTGCGCTCGTAGGAGTACGGCAGCGCCGGGTCCTCACCCAGGGTGTCGAAGTCGGCGAGCCGGGTGAAGAGGTGACCCTGGGCGTCGATGACTGCCAGCGTGCTGGCGCTCGCCGCGAGCGCCACCGCCCTGAAGTCGCCGCGGTTGGGCAGGCAGATGCGGCGCTCGAAGGCCGGCGGGAGCCAGGGGTCGGTGTAGCTGATCGCCTGGCCGCCTTCTTCCAGCGCGTAGAGCGTGGAGACGCCGACCGTCACCGGGTGCGGGTTGCCGTCGAGGTCCTCGTACGCGCTCATGCGGTGGCTCGCGGCCAGCACGGCGAACGGACGCTCGAGGAAGAAGGGGCGCTGGGCGCCGCTCGGCCCCCAGAGGTGGGTCCATTCCAGCGTGGACAGCTTGGCGTAGAAGACCTGCTGCTGGTCGCTCACCGCGATGAGGTTGTCGCCGTCGGCCGTGAGCGACACCAGGCGCTCGGGGCGCTCGAAGAGCGGCGCGCCGCCCGGCAGCTTGGCGGCCAGCTTCTTCACCGCGCCGACCTTCTGCTGGGGCAGGCCGTCGGGAGGCAGGAGCGCCCACGCGGGGGCCGCGCCGTCGGCCGGCACCGGGGCCCACCACAGCCGCCCGTCGGCGATCGCCACCAGGTGCTTGGCGGCGCGGGCCTGGGTGGGGGTGGGGTAGTCGACGCGCGCCGGGAGCGCTGGCGCGGCGGCGAGGGCAGCGGCGGCGAGCAGCTCAAGCATGGCGCCGCTCCTCGTACCACTCGGGCAGCGGGCGGGGCTGGGCGGCGTCGTCGAGTTCGAGGTTGAGGGCGCTCAGCCGGCGCAGCAGTGCGTCGGTGCCTTCGCCGGGGTGCTTCGACGGTCCACGCACCCGGTGGCAGAAGAACGTGCGGCAGCCGAACGGGCGGGCCTCGTACACCGTGCAGCGCTTGCCGCTCTCGTCGAGGAAGGGACAGCCGCCGTCGGCGCGCGGCGGCGGGAGCGCGCGGCCTTCGTGCGCCAGGTGTTCTTCCAGCACCGCCCACTCCGAAGGCCACAGCCACGGCGGGCGCCGGGTGGTGGCGAGCTGGCAGCATTCCGCGGTCGACGGACACGACCAGCGCGCCCAGGTCCGGTCGGCGTGGCGGAGCACCGCTTTCGTTTCCAGAAGCGCGGCGCGGGTGGTCATCGACAGTCAGTGTATGCGCGGCGTCCGGTTGCTACGGTCGCGATTTCAGTCTTTCAAGGGAGAGGGACCATGACTCCGGCCGGTTTCGGTGCGCTGTGCGCAAGGCACCCCGCGGTGCCCGCGGCGAGGACTTGCAGTCGCTGCGGCAACTTCATGTGCGACGAGTGCTCCGACCTGGGCCAGCAGACCCAGTGCCCGAGCTGCCGCGAGCTCGCGGGCACCGGCACCTTCCCCTTCAGCCGCAACGACTTCGACTTCGGGCGCGTGTGGGCCTTCTGCTACGAGCGCTTCCGCGTCGAGTGGGCGATGCTCTCGGTGTGCGTGCTCATCCTCTTCGCGGTGAGCATGGCGGTCGGCATCTTCGGCGCGGCGTTCCGCGGCATCGCCACCGCCATCGTCGGTGAGGCCAGCCCGAACGACCCCGTGCGCATGGGCCTGGTCGCCGGCCTGGGCGCGGTGTTCCAGCAGGTCGTCCAGGGCGCGGTGCAGGGCGTGGTGCAGATGGGGCTCTACCGCGTGGCCGTCGACGTGCTGCAGGGCAAGAAGGCCGACACCACCCGGCTGTTCTCCCAGGTCTCCAAGGTCGGCCGCTTCCTGGCGCAGTACCTCATCCAGCTGGTGCTCATCGGCGGGCCGGTGCTGGTGCTCCTGGGCGGTCTCGCCCTGGTCGGCTACCGCATGGCGGACTCGAGCAGCCTCGACGACTTCATGCGCCACGGCCTGCTGAAGGTGCTGCCGCTCTTCGTGCTCGCGGTGGTGATCCTCTTCCTTCCGCTCATCTACGTGTCCCTGGGCGTCAGCCTCGCGTCGCACGAGCTGATGTACAGCGACTGCTCGGCCACCGAGGCGCTCAGCCGCTCCTGGAAGATGGTGAACGGCTTCCGGCTCCCCACCTTCGGGTTCGGCTTCATGGCCGGGCTGGTGACCATGGCCGGCGTGTTCGCCTGCTGCGTGGGCGTCATTCCCGCGAGCGCGCTCGCCCAGCTGCTGATGTGCGGCCTGTTCCTCTCGCTGCGCAACGGCAGCGGCCTGCCGCCGGTGAGCGACCCCTGAGCCTTCGCGCGCGCTACAGCACGCGGAGCACGAAGCACTTGAGGTAGCGCGTCTCGCGCAGCCCGGCGAGCACCGGGTGGTCGCGCGAGGCGCCCCGCCGCTCGATGATCTGCACCCGCCGCTTGGCGTCGGCGGCGGCGGAGTCGAGCAGCGCTTCGAAGGTCGCCTCGTCGACGTGGTAGGTGCAGCTCGCGGAGATGAGGAAGCCGCCGGGCTTGAGCAGCATCATCGCCCGCAGGTTGAGTTCCTTGTACCCGCGCTTGGCCGCCTCGATGGCCGACTTGTTCTTGGCGAACGACGGCGGGTCGATGACCACCGTGTCGTACTTCTTTCCTTCGTCGACCTGGTCGCGCAGGTAGTCGAACGCGTTGGCGTTCACGATGTCGACGTTCTTGAGGCCGTTGAGCTGGGCGTTGGCGTTGAGGTTGGTGCAGGCCGCCTCGCTGATCTCCACCGCCGTCACCCGGCTCGCCCGGCGCGCGAGCTGCAGCGCGAAGCCGCCGAGGTAGCTGAAGCAGTCGAGCGCCTCGCCCTGGGTGTACTGCGCCGCCATCAGGTGGTTCTCGCGCTGGTCGAGGAAGGCGCCCGTCTTCTGCCCGTTGAGCAGGTCGGCGCGGAACTCGATCGGCCCTTCGCGGTACGGCACGGTGGGCGGCACCGAGCCGCGCAGCACGCCCTTCTCGGGCGCCAGGCCCTCGAGCGCCCGCACGCCGGGGTCGCTGCGGTTCATGATGCCCTTGGGGCGCAGCACCGACTCCAGCACGTCGGCGATGAGCTCCTTGCGCTTCTCGGTGCCCGGCACCAGCAGCTGCAGCGAGAGGTAGTCGCCGTAGCGGTCCACCACCAGCCCGGGAATGCCGTCGGCCTCGCCGTGGATGAGCCGGTACGTCGTCTCGCCGGGGAACAGCTCCTTGCGCAGCGCATCGGCGGCGATGATCCGCTCGCGGAAGTACGCCTCGTCGATGGGCCGGTCGTTCCACGCCAGCCAGCGCAGGGTGATCTTCGACTCGCGCGAGTAGAACGCCTGGCCGAGGAACGCGCCGCGCGCGTCCGTCACTCGCACCACCTCGCCGCCGAGCAGGTGCTTGGGGGCCGAGACGTCCGATTGGTAAATCCACGGGTGGCCGCTCTTCCAGCGGGCCAGGCCTTTGGGGGTCAACGACACCGAGGGCTGCACGGGCGGGACTCTGACACGAGCGCCCGCGCCCCAGGCTCCAAAACCGCCCGCCTCAGCGGCGCGCGCGGCGGCGCAGCAGCGTCAGGGCGAGCAGCGCGGTGAGGTCGAGCCCCGCCGCCGTCGAGCAGCCGCCCGGCGCCTTGGCGGTGCCGGGGCGGTGCACGGTGACGGTGGCCGTCGCGGTGTGGCCCTGGCCGTCGATGACGGTGGCGGTGAGGGTGTTGTCGCCGGGCGCCAGCGCCACCGTCGCGGTGAGCTGGGTGCCGGCGTACAGGCTCGCGGGCACGCCGTTGATGGCGCCGCCGGCGAGGTCCATGCCGCTGACCTCGGCCTCGACCTTGAGGTGGTCGGCGTCGACCTCGTCGCCGTCGTGCAGGTTGACGAAGCGCACCATCGGGGCGCCGTCGCCTTCCACGCCCTGCACCAGCGTGAGGTCGAAGGTGAGCCGCGCGTCGTCGCCGAGGTGAATCGGCTGCCGCGAGGTGATGAAGCCCGGCGCGCTGCCCACGAGGACGAATTCCCCGGGCACCTGCGCCACGTCGAGCGCGAAGTCCCCGGTGGCGCTGCGGAACTGCGTCACCGGCGCGCCGTTGGAGTCGAGCAGGTCGACCGTGGAACCGGGGATCTTCACCTGCGAGCCGTCGCGCCGGACCGTGCCGCTGACGCCGGCGCGGAAGGTGACCGTGTGGGTGACCTGGCGCTGGTTGCCCGCCGCGTCCTTCCCGGTGAGCAGCAGCACGTTGGTGCCCGGGCGCAGCTTCAGGTCCACCGCGAACTTGCCCGCGGTCACCGGCACGTCGGTGCCCGGCAGCGCGTTGACGCTCAGCTTGAGCGAGGCCACCGCGCCGGTGTCGTCGCTCGCGGTGCCGGTGAGCGTCAGCTGCGCCACGTCCTGCGAGGTGCCGTCGGCGGGGAATGTGATGGCGAGGTCCGGCGGCTTCACGTCGCTGCCGCCCGCGGGCGTGAGGCCGATCTGCGCGGTGGTGGTGGCCCCGTCGGTCACCGTGCGCGTCGAGCTCGCCATGGCGAAGCCGGCCTTGGTCGCGGTCAGCGTGTAGGTGCCCGGCGCCAGGGTGAGGCTGAACTTGCCCGCGGCGTCGGTGGTGGCGCTCTTGCCGCCCGCGCTCACCAGCACGCCCGAGAGCACCGCGCTCATGTCCGCCGCGTGCTCGACGTTGAACGCGTAGACGAGGCCGGCGAGGGTGCCGGTGCTGCTGGTGGTGGCAACGGTGAGCCCCATCGAGCCCCAGATGGTCTGGCCCGACGTCACCGTGCGGCTCACCGAGTTGGTGGCGTAGCCGGCCTTGGTCGCCGTCACCGTGTACGTGCCGGGGGCGAGGTCGAACTTGTACATGCCGTCGGCCGCGGTCGTCTGGGTCTGGCCTCCCACCGAGACCACCGCGCCCGCGACGCGGTTGGTGGTGGTGGTGCCTTCGTAGATGGCGCCGGTGACGGTGCCGGTGCCCGGGGGCGTCACCGGGCCGGTCTCGCCGCTGGCGATGAACGCCTTGAGCGCCGGCAGGTCGCCGTTGAAGCGGTCCAGGTCCACGTTGCCCGAGATGCCGGCCACCGAGCCGGTGCTGGAGTGCTGGTGAATGGTCCACTTGTTCCACGCCGTGGGCGGGGTGGGGCAGCTGCTCGAATAGTTGGGCAGCACCAGCGCGCTGCTCGTGAAGGCGCTGCTCTTCACGTAGTCGTTCCAGAAGTAGCTGCCGGTGTAGATCATCGGCGTGCGGCCGGTGGCCGCCTTCACCGCCGAGAGCCACTGCCCGACCGCGGCCGCCATGCCGGCGGGCGAGACGCCGTCGACTTCTTCCACGTCGAGCATCGGCGGCAGGTCGTCGGGCCCGAGCGTGGCCATCGCCTGGATCATCATGTTCGCCTGCGTGCTGATGCTCTGGTTGGGCACCAGGTAGTGGTACGCGCCGCGGATGATGCCGTTGGCCTTCATGCCCGACCAGTTGCGGGCGAAGTACGTGTCGGTGGCCGTGCCGTGGCCAGCGCGGGTGATGGCGTAGACCTTGCCCGCGCCCTTCACCGACGCCCAGTTGATGCTCTGCTGCCAGTACGACACGTCGATGCCGTTGAGCGTCGCGCCCGACGCGCAGAGCGCCTCGGACTGGGCGTCGATGGCGTCGTCGCCGAAGCCTTCGATGCCCGGCCCGCAGCCAGCCGCCAGCGCCACCAGCAGTGGCACCACCGCGTGACGCCACCTGGAGTGAACGGCGGGGGTGTGGGGGCTCGTGCGGTCCATGCCGGGGAGAAAAGCGACAAGCGTGCCACCGGGAGGGACACCGCCGATGCGACGGGCGGCTCCACCTGCGTGCAAGGGTCCTTACAGCGTCAGGTGGCCTGGGGCGCTTCAGGCGTCCGAAGTGGCGACGTCACCCGGGCGATTCGCCTGCTGCCGCACGCAGGCGACAGCGTGCTTTGGGCGGGGTGCTCGGCCGGGGCAGACTGCCCTCGTCCGTGCGCTACGAGTTCCTCATCCAGGCCCGGAGCGGGCCGTACGACGCCGCCGCGCTGGAGGCGCTGCTCGACGCGCGCGGCGCCAAGGTGCAGGGCGACGGGACGCGGGTGTGGCGCCTGCCTTCGGGCGAGGTCGAGTGCCGGCGCTGGGTGGAGGCCGGCGCGGTGGTGGCGAGCGAGCTCAAGGTGCCGCTGTCGGATCGGCTCGAGCTGATCCGCGAGGTGGTGCAGGAAGCCAGCGCGCTCGCCAAGCAGCTCGACGCGCGCCTGGTCGACCCGCAGCTCTCGCGCGACGTGGGCCTGGCCGACGAAGGCGCCATCGTCGACCAGTTCCTGCGCACCGCGCAGTTCGCCGGGCGGTACCAGGGCGTCAGCGAGGCGGTGGGCGCGTCCTTCGCCGCCGACGACGACGGCGGCATCGTCCGCCCGCAGACCAAGGTGCTCCTCGGCCTCATCGCCGCGTGCGTGGTGCTCTACCTGCTCGCCGACCTGGTGCTGGGCGCCGCGCCGCCGCCCAAGGTCCCGCGCGTGGGCCCTCCGCCGGGGCTGGAAGCGAAGGTCGACGCCGGCAGCCTGGGCCCGCTCAAGGTGTACGAGGGCGCGCAGGATCCGCCGGCGCCGCCGTGAAGCGCCAGCATCGGTGCGGGCGCTCGCGGAAGTCCTTGGGAATGGACCGCGGCGTGAGCTCCTCCGCCGGTGCCAGCGCCGGGCTGAGCGCGAACTCGAGGAAGTTGGTCGAGAAGTAGAGCGCGCCGGCCGGGGTGAGCCGCTCCTGCAGCCGCTGCACGAGCCACGGGTGGTCGCGCGGCACCTCGAAGCGGCGCCCCATGCGGTGCGAGACCGAGAACGACGGCGGGTCGCAGACGATGACGTCGAACCGCGGCCCAGGCTGCTCGAGCCAGCCCAGCACGTCGGCCTCGACGAAGGTGTGCGCGGCGGGGGCGATGCCGTTGAGCGCGAGGTTGCGCCGCCCCCAGGCGAGGTAGCTGCCCGAGAGGTCGACGGTGGTGGTGGCCTGTGCGCCGCCCAGCGCCGCCGCGACGGTGAAGGCGCCGGTGTACGCGAAGAGGTTGAGGAAGGTCTTGCCCTGGACCTCGGCGCGCACCCGGCGGCGGGTGTTGCGGTGGTCCATGAAGAGCCCGGTGTCGAGGTAGTCGGAGAGGTTCACCTCGTACTTCGCCCCGTACTCCTCGACGGTGGTGGTGACGCCCGAGCGCCCGAAGCGCCCGTACTGCTCCGAGCCCCAGGCCTTGGGCTCGTGCCGCTTGGGGAAGATCTTCTCCGGCCGCAGCTCGAGGACGCGGGCGGTCTCCGCCTGGACTTCCTGCGAGAGCGCCTCGGCCTTGCCCGCCTTGGCGGCGCGGCTGCGCGGGTACTCGTGAATCACCGCGTGGCCCTGGTACCAGTCGACCGCCACCGGGTATTCCGGCATGTCGCGGTCGTAGACCCGGAAGGCGGTGAGCCCTTCCTTCTTCGCCCACGCGAAGCGCTGGGCGGCGTTCTTCGCGAGCCGGTTGCCGAAGGCGGACATGCGGGGGGCCAATGTACTCGCCCACGCCACCTCCTCGGCGCAGCAACACGTGCGCCCCGGGGCGGGGCCGGCCTGGTAGAAACCGGCCCATGGCCCGCTCGCTGCTCCTCGCCCTCTCCGTCGTGGTGGTCTGCGTCTCGTTGCCCGCCGCCGCCCAGACCTGCTCGCCACCGGCGGGCTGGCGTGCGCCCCTGGTGTTCGTCTGCCCCAACACCCCGGCGCTGGCCTCCAGCATCAACGGCAACTACGGGCAGATCGTCGCGTGGCTCGAGGCCAAGGTCGGCCAGGTCGGGCAGGCGGTCGCGCTCCCCGCCGGGGCCGTCGTCACTCCCTTCCTGGCCGACGGCGCGGTCGCCACCGCGAAGGTGGCCGATGGCGCGGTGACCACGGTGAAGGTCGCCGACGGGGCCATCGGCACCGCCAAGCTGCAAGACGGCTCGGTCACCAAGGCCAAGCTCACCGCGGGCGGGGTCGCCGTCTACGCCACGTCGGCCCAGTGTTCGGGCAGTGGGACCATCACCTTCAGCGCCTCCTGCAACTACATCTCGGCGTCGTGCGGGACCACCTGCAACGCGGCCGCGATTCCCCGCTACGAGGACTGCAACGGCAACTGCCCGTCGGCACCGGCGCTGTGCGGCGCCCAGCTCTGCGCCGCGAACAACACCCTGAGGGGCTACCTGGTCGCACCCTGAAGTGGGCAGGCCTCGGCCGTCGAGGGACTTCTGGTGGCCTCAAATCGCCCCCGGCGCGCTATAGGGCGGGGCCATGAAGATCGACACCCTCGCCATTCACGCTGGCCAGTCGCCCGACCCCACCACCGGCGCCATCATGACGCCGGTCTACCTGACGTCGACCTACGTCCAGGACGGCCCGGGCGAGCACAAGGGCTACGAGTACTCGCGCACCAAGAACCCCACCCGCGTGGCGCTCGAGAACTGCCTCGCCGCGCTCGAAGGCGCCAAGTACGGCGCCGCCTTCGCGTCGGGCTGCGCGGCCACCGACTGCCTGATGCACCTGCTCGAGGCGGGCGACCACGTGGTGGTGAGCGACGACGTCTACGGCGGCACCTTCCGCCTCTTCGACAAGGTCTTCCGCCGCCAGGGGCTGAGCTTCTCCTTCGTCGACCTCACCAAGCCGGGCGCGCTCGAGGCGGCCATCACCCCCAAGACCAAGGTGGTGTGGGTCGAGACCCCGACCAACCCGATGCTCAAGCTCATCGACCTGGCGCAGGTCGCTGCCGTCGCCAAGGCGAAGAAGCTGATGTCGGTCTGCGACAACACCTTCATGACCCCGTACTTCCAGCGCCCGCTGGAGTTCGGCTTCGACGTCGTCTGCCACTCGACGACCAAGTACCTGAACGGCCACTCCGACAGCGTCGGCGGCTTCGTCTGCACCAACGACGACGAGCTGGCGAAGAAGATCTACTTCCACCAGAACGCGGTGGGCGGCGTCGCCTCGCCGTTCGACAGCTTCCTGGTGCTGCGCGGGGTGAAGACGCTGCACGTGCGCATGGAGCGCCACGCCAAGAACGCCGAGGCGGTCGCCCAGTACCTGGTGAAGCACCCCAAGGTGACCAAGGTGACCTGGCCGGGCCTCGAGACGCACCCGCAGCACGCGCTCGCCAAGAAGCAGATGAAGGGCTTCGGCGGCATGATGACCTTCGAGATGAAGGGCGGCCTGGAAGCGGCACGGAAGTTCCTCAAGACGGTGAAGATCTTCGCGTGCGCCGAGTCGCTCGGCGGCGTGGAGTCGCTCATCGAGCACCCGGCGATCATGACCCACGCCTCCATTCCCAAGGAGAACCGGGAGAAGCTGGGCATCAGCGACGGCCTCATCCGCCTCTCGGTGGGCATCGAGGACGCGGGCGACCTCATCGCCGACCTCCAGCAGGCCTTCGAGAGCGCCTAGATGGCGTCGCCGCTGGTCCTGCTGCTGGTGCTGGGGCCGCTCCCGCTCCCCAAGGAGTGCGAGCCGCCCGAGCTGCGCGACACCGCGCCGCTCAAGGAGCTGTCGAACCTCGACAGCGCCTTCTCCGCCAGCCTCGACGCCGTCGCCACCTGGTGCTTCGAGGGCAGCGGCGTGTGGAGCGGGGGCGAGAAGGCCAAGGGCGCCAAGCCCGGCGTCGCCACCGGCGACTGCGCCCGTGCCATCTCCTCGTGCGAGGAGGCGCTGGTCACGGTGAAGGGCAAGGCGCAGTCGCGCGAGCTGCTCGCCACCGCGCTCGCCGACTTCGACCGGCCGTTCCGCGGCCTCAAGTACGCCCCCAAGCGCTCGGGGCTCTACGAGAAGCCGAGCGCCGCGGCCGACTGCCAGAGCAAGAGCCGCGGCGAGCTGTTCGCCATGGCGCAGAACCGCATGGACCTCGCGCGCCTGGCCGGCCTGGTCCTCAACGAGTACCAGTCGTACAAGAGCTGGCTCTACACCGAAGGCCTCAAGTGCCGGGGCGCGGTGCTCAACAAGCCCGACGGCACCCAGCGCACCTTCGCCATCGACACCCAGCGCGACGCCGGCCCCGCGGTGGCCGCCGCGGCGGTCCCCGACGAGGTGAAGCTCCCCGAGCGCAAGCTCGACGCCGGCAGCGGGCCCAGCGTCGTCACCACCGCCGCGGCGCCGGCGCTGCCGCCCGCGGCGACCGCCTCGGCCCCGCTCGCCCCGGCTTCGCCCGCGGAGCGCGAGGCGGCGCTCAAGGGCCCCTGGCTCGAGAAGTGGAAGTTCCTCGCGCGCGAGCAGTCGCTCCTCGAAGGCGACCGCGACTACACCCAG
>JAIBBQ010000380.1 GCA_019694595.1 Myxococcaceae bacterium | reverse complement strand
CCAGGCGATGCACATCAACGACGTGAAGCTCCCCGCGGGCATCACGGTGAAGACGCACGTCAACTACACCATCGCGGTGGTCTCGATTCCCGAGGCCGAAGTGGTGGCGACTCCGGTGGCGGCGGCGGCGGCTCCGGGCGCGGCGGGCGCGGCTCCGGCCGACGGCGCGGCGGCGGCGGCGAAGCCGGGCGATGCCAAGGCGGGCGACGCCAAGGCCGGCGATGCCAAGGCGGGCGACGCCAAGGCGGCGGCTCCGGCCAAGGCCGACGCGAAGAAGAAGTAGTTCCTCGCGTCCTTCCGGTGTTTCTCCTGCGGGTCGCTCGAGTCGGGGCGGCCCGCAGTCGTTTGAGAGGGCGTCCACGTGAAGATCATCTGTGGCCTGGGCAACCCCGGCGCCGAGCACGCGCGGCAGCGGCACAACGTCGGCTTCTGGGTGGTCGACGCCCTCGCCGCGCAGTGGAAGGCGCGCAGCGACGGCGAGAAGTACGACGGCGAGCTCTTCTCGGCGACCGCGGCCGGCGAGAAGGTGCTGCTGCTCAAGCCCCAGACGTACATGAACCTGTCGGGCACCTCGCTCGCCCCGCTGGCGCGGTTCTTCAAGGTGCCGCCCGCCGACGTGCTGGTGGTGCACGACGAACTCGACCTGCCCTTCGGCAAGCTCCAGCTCAAGCAGGGGGGCGGCCCGGGCGGCCACAACGGGCTCAAGAGCATTCTCGAGCGCTGGGGCGAGCAAGACTTCGGCCGGCTGCGCTTCGGCATCGGCAAGCCCCCGGGGGGCGCCGAGCGCGTCACCGGCCACGTGCTGGGCCACTTCTCGCCCGACGAGCAGCCGCAGCTGAAGGCGCTCGTCGAGTCCAGCGTGGCGGCGGCCGAGCGGTGGGTCCGCGACGGCATGGCCAAGGCGATGAACGGGTTCAACCGCAAGGGTTGAGACTTTCCCCGAGCCGGCGAAGGCGCTACGCGTAGCCCCCTCGCGCCGCACGCACCACCTTTCGAGGAACGCCATGGCGAACACCAAGCTGCACGTCGACTCCGAGACGCTGGCGAAGATCACCCGCGCGCCGCTCCCGGGCTCGACCAAGGTCCACGTCACCAACCCGCGCCTGCTCGGGGCCCAGGTGCCCTTCCGGCAGATCGCGCTCGGCCCGACCCGGCACGCGAACGGCACCACCACCGAGAACGCCCCGGTCATCGTCTACGACACCTCGGGCCCGTACACCGACCCCGGCGCGACCATCGACCTGCGCGCGGGGCTGCGCCCGGTGCGCACCTGGCTCGATCGCCACCCGGGGCTCGAGCAGCTCGCCGGCCTCTCGAGCGCCTACGGCGCCGCACGGCTCAAGGACGCGCGGCTCGACGGGCTGCGCTTCCACGCCCGGCACCGGCCGCTCCGCGCGCGCACCGGCGCGGTCACCCAGCTCGCGGCGGCGCGCCAGGGCATCGTCACCCCGGAGATGGAGTACGTGGCGCTGCGCGAGGCTCAGCGGCAGGCGTCCGACCGCGTGCAGCACGACGGCGAGGCGTACGGGGCGTCGATTCCCCGGGAGATCACCCCCGAATTCGTGCGCGACGAGATCGCCCGCGGCCGCGCCATCATCCCCGCGAACGTCAACCACCCGGAGCTCGAGCCGATGATCATCGGCCGCAACTTCCTGGTGAAGATCAACGCCAACCTCGGCAACTCGGCGGTGACCTCGTCGATCGAGGAAGAAGTCGAGAAGATGGTGTGGGCGATCCGCTGGGGTGCGGACACCGTCATGGATCTCTCGACGGGCCCCAACATTCACGAGACGCGGGAATGGATCCTCCGCAACAGCCCGGTGCCCATCGGAACCGTGCCCATCTACCAGGCGCTGGAGAAGGTCGGCGGCAAGCCCGAGGACCTCACCTGGGAGCTCTACCGCGACACGCTGATCGAGCAGGCCGAGCAAGGGGTGGACTACTTCACGATCCACGCCGGGGTGCTGCTGCGCTACGTGCCGCTCACCGCGAAGCGGCTCACCGGCATCGTGTCCCGGGGCGGGTCGATCCTCGCCAAGTGGTGCCTCGCGCACCACCAGGAGAACTTCCTCTACACGCACTTCGAAGAGATCTGCGAGATCATGAAGGCGTACGACGTGAGCTTCTCGCTCGGCGACGGGCTGCGCCCGGGGTCGATCGCCGACGCCAACGACGCCGCCCAGTTCGCGGAGCTGAAGACGCTGGGCGAGCTGACCCAGGTCGCGTGGAAGCACGACGTGCAGACGATGATCGAAGGCCCCGGTCACGTGCCGATGCAGCGCATCCGCGAGAACATGACCAAGCAGCTCGAAGGCTGCGCGGAAGCGCCCTTCTACACCCTGGGGCCGCTCACCACCGACATCGCCCCGGGGTACGACCACTTCACCAGCGGCATCGGCGCGGCGCTCATCGGCTGGTTCGGCACCGCGATGCTCTGTTACGTGACGCCGAAGGAGCACCTCGGGCTGCCCGACCGCGACGACGTGAAGGAAGGGGTGATCACCTACAAGATCGCCGCCCACGCCGCCGACCTCGCCAAGGGCCACCCCGGCGCGCAGTCCCGCGACGACGCGCTGTCCAAGGCGCGCTTCGAGTTCCGCTGGGAAGACCAGTTCAACCTCTCGCTCGACCCCGAGCGGGCACGCGCCTTCCACGACGAGACGCTGCCGGCCCAGGGCGCCAAGGTGGCGCACTTCTGTTCCATGTGCGGGCCGCAGTTCTGCTCGATGAAGCTCACCGAGGACGTTCGCGCAGCGGCGGGCATGGCGGAGAAGTCGGCGGAGTTCCGCACCCAGGGTCACGAGATCTACCAGGCGCCCCGCTAGGGCCGCGGCTTCAGCCTTCGAAGCGATCGCCTTCGGCGGCGGCCGCGGGCGGCGCTCCGGCGTCGGTGCGGCAGGCGTCGCGCACCAGGGCGACGAACCATTCCGCCCCCGCCCGGTCCTGCTCGGGGATCCCGGCCACCAGGGCTTCCTGGTAGGCGCGCCCTTCCCAATCGACCTCGACCCACGCCGCGAGCCGGCCGTCGCCCTGCCGGGCAAGCTCCACGCGGCGCACCTGCTCGAAATCGACCACCCAGCTGCGGGGGGCCCCGGCGATGGGGGTGGAGAAGTCGAGGCGCAGCACCTGGGCGTCGAAGTTGAGCACGAAGCGGCGGGCGAGCCGG
>JAIBBQ010000139.1 GCA_019694595.1 Myxococcaceae bacterium | reverse complement strand
GGGCGGTGGCGCACCGGGTGGCGGCGCACCTGGAGGCGGAGCCGGGGGCGTGCAGCTCGCGGAAACGAACTACGGCGTGGGGTGCGGCTGCGCGAGCGGGCTGGGGGCGTTCTTGCCGCTCGGCGGCCTGGTGCTGCTGCTCCGACGTGCGCGTCGCGCTGCGCGCTAGGGGCAGCTGCCTTCGACGATCGACCGGCCCTTCGAGGGAATGACGCCGAACTCGCCGGCGCCGGCGAACTCGTAGCCCAGCCAGGCGGGCTTGCCCTTGCAGATGGGGCCGTTGGGGAAGGTCTTCTTCACCTTGGGGCCTTCGAAGCCCTTCACCACGAAGGACGGCGCGGTGGCCTTGACGATCTCCTCCCTCGTCGCGCCGGTGAAGAAGCGCAGCTCGAGCGCACCGGTGGGCTTGGCGCACGCGTACCAGCCCGGGTCGAAGGTGGCCTCGATGGTGAACGTGCCCGGCGGCGTCACCCGCGTCCCGGTGTGCAGCGCGAGCACGTTGTCCGCGCCCGACCAGGGGCACTTCGGGCAGAAGACCTCGATGATCGCCGAGCTCCAGTCGAGCTTGGACATCTCCCCGGTGCCCTTGAGCGTCGCCTGCACCTGCTTGAGCCCGGGGGTGGCGCACAGCTGGCTCAGGCTCTCGCGGCTGCCGTAGCTGGTGAGCGCCACCGGCGGCTGGGGGGCGAATTCCCCGCCCTGGCCGAGCGACCAGTCGAGCTCCAGCTTGCCGCCGGACTTCTTGGCGCAGCGAAACCACGCGGGGTCGGCCGACACGCGGAACTCCACGCCGCCGAACACCGTCGCCTCGATGCTGGGCGGCTCCTTGGGCGCCTTGAAGGTGCAGGCCTCGGGTTCCGCCGCCAGGGTCAACGCCAGCGCGAGCATGAGCATGGAGGCACGATACGCTCCCGCGCCGTGCAGACCGAGAGGACAGTGCAAGGCCGCCCGGGCGAGACGTCGACCTGCGTGGGGTGCGGCGCCGGGGTGGACGGCGACCGCTGTCAGACGTGCGGGGTCGCGGTGGCGCCCAACGGCTGGCGCGTCGTCCGCCAGCTCGCGCAGGGCCCGTACAGCCGGGTGTTCCTCGCGGAGAAGGGCGGCGTGCGGGTGGCGCTCAAGGAGCTGCTCTTCGCGCTGGTGCCCGAGGCGGCCCAGCTCGAGGGCTTCGAGCGCGAGGCGCGCCTGCTCGCGCAGCTCAAGCACCCGGCGATTCCCCGCCTGGTGGAGAGCTTCCAGGTGGGGCAGGGGGTCAACACCCGGCTCTACCTGGCGCAGGAGTTCGTCAGCGGCCGCTCGCTCCTGCAGGAACTCGAGCAGCACCGCTTCGACGAGAAGGAGATCCGCGCGCTGGCGCGGGAGGTGCTGGGCATTCTCGAGTACCTGCACGGCCTCTCGCCGCGCGTCATTCACCGCGACTTGAAGCCCGCGAACCTGATGCGCCGCGACGACGGCTCGCTCGCGCTGGTGGACTTCGGCGCCGCACGCGACCTGGTGCGCGGCGTCACCCACGGCGCCACGCTGGTGGGCACCTTCGGGTACATGCCGCCCGAGCAGCTCGGCGGCACGGTGGACCTGACCGCCGACCTCTACGCGCTGGGGGCCACGCTGCTGCACCTCCTGTCGCGCCAGCCTCCCGAAGCGCTGCTGCGCGAGGGCCTCGACTTCTCGTTCGACGGCGCGGTGAACGTGAGCCCCGCGTTCCTCGGCTGGCTCCAGACGATGGTCGCAAGGGATCGCGGCGAGCGGTTCCAGAGCGCGGCGAAGGCGAAGGAAGCCCTCGAGGCGCTCGAGCGACCGGCCCCGCCGCGCCCCGCCGCCGCGGAGAACTCGGGCAAGTCCGCGGCCTCCGTGCTGGCGACCTTCGCGCTCGTTCCCGCGGTGGCGGCCGTGTTCCTGGGGTCCATCTGGTTCCTCGGCCGAACGCGCGTGGAGTCGCGGCCGACGCCTCCGGTCACCACGCTGCCGCGGCCCCTGCCGCCGGCGCCGCCGCCCGTGGTGGTGCCGGTGCCGCCCACGCCCGCGCCCCCGCCCCCGGTCGAGCCCCCCCGGCCTCCTTCGAGCAGGCCCGTCGAGCCCAGGCCGCCAGCCGTTCACTCGGCGCCGGTGGAGGTGCAGGCGGTGCCCAAGGTGAAGCCGCTGCCGTCGTTCGTGCTCGAGTCGCCGTTCAAGGAGACGCTCACCACGGTGCTGCCGCTCGGCGGAGCGGCGTGCCCGGCCGGAGGGGCCACCCTGACGCTCGACCAGGTGCGCGTGGAGGCGGGGACCCCGGCGGCGGTGGTGCTCGTCTCACGGCTGCACAACGAGAGCGCCTCCGCGGCCTGCGCCAACGTCTACCTCGAGCTGCGCGATCAGCTCGGAGGCCGCGACCCGTCGCGCGCGACGCTGCTGTCCAACCCCACGCCGGGCTCGACCCGGAGCCTGACCACCCGCTTCACGGTGCCCGAGAACCACAAGAGCGTGCAGCTGCGGCTCGGGCCCCAGGCGAAGCCGCTGGCGGTCGTCGACGTCGACCTCGCCGGGGCCAAGGTCAGCGTGGCGCCGAACTGAGCGCGAAGCGCGCCGTCACTTCGACAGCGCCTTGTCCGCGGCCATCTTGGAGACCAGGGAGTTCACGTCGAGCGTCTGCACGGTGGCGCCCTTGCCCGAGGGCACGAGCACGATGTGCTTGCCCTGCAGTGCCTCGGCGATGCGCAGCTTCACCATGGTGCGGCCGCCCTGACCGGCGAGCGCGGCGTTGCGCTTCTCGATGGCCAGCGCGTTGGCCTTGGCCTCGATGAGAATCGCTTCCGCCTCGTTGCTCGACTGCACCAGCGACGAGTCCGCCGCGAGCTTGACCCGCTGCAGCTCGCCCTGCGCCTTGGCGATGAGCTGGTTCACCTCGCCCTTGGCGGTCTCCAGGTTGCGCTTGCTGCCTTCGGCCGCGGCGAGCGCCTCGCTCTTGAGCTTCTCGGCGTTCTGCTCGGCGAGCTTCTTCTCGCGAATGACCAGCTCGTACTGCGGGTTGAAGCGGTGCTCTCCCAGGATGACCTGCTCCACCACCACGCCTTCGGGCGCGAGCGCGTCGGCGAGCAGCCGCCGGCCTTCTTCCGCCGCCTGGTAGCGCTTGTCGGCCTGGTAGAAGTCCTCGCTGCGCAGCCGGTTGAGCGCGTCGCGCACGTACGCGCGCGCCGCCGGCCGCACGAGAATGTCGCGCACCGCCGCGGTGGAAGCCCCCACGCGCTGGAGCACGATGGGCGCCTTGGCGGGCTCGATGCGCCAGGCGACGGTGACGTCGACCGAGATGTCGTTGCCGTCGACGGTCTTGAACTCCACGTCGTCGACGGGTTCGCCGTCCTTCGCCATCTTGAGGTTCTGCAGGCGGGTCTCGAAGGCGTGCCAGTCGGTGGTGCCGAAGGCGAAGAAGTACGTCGCGCCCGGGGCGTAGACCTCGTCCTGCACGCCCTTCTTGCCGAAGGGGGCGACCTTGCGCGTCAGCACGCCCACCTCGTTGGCCGAGGTGGAGTGGCAGGTGCACCCCGAGACGGACGCCAGCACGGTGAACAGGAGCAGGGCGCGCATGGTCAGTCTCCCTTCACGTCGAAGCGCTTGAGCAGCGCGTTCAGGTCGAGCGGGTTGGTGCCGCCTTCGCCGTCCGACGGCAGCACCACCACGTTCACGCCCTTGAGCGTGTCCGCCATCTTGAGGCCCACCAGGTTCTCGCTGCCCGCCACGCGCAGCGCCTTGTTCTCGAGCTCGGTGCCCTGCGCCTTGGCGAGCTCCACCTTGAGCCGCCCTTCCGATTCCTTGGTGCGCTTGTAGAGGTCGGCTTCCGACTGCAGCTTCTTCACCTCGGCGTCGCCGCGCGCCCGCTCGACCTGGGAGCTCGCCTCGCCCTCGGCGATGATCTTGTTGCGCCGCGCCTCTTCCTGCGCGGCCGCGGCTTCCGCCTGGTTCTTGAAGACCGTCTGGTCCTGGATCTTCCGCTGCTCGATGGCCTGCTGGTACCGCTCGTCGTAGCGGTACTGCCGCACCAGCACGTGGGTGATGTGAATGCCCTTGGGCGCCAGCTCCTCGGTGAGCTGGCGCTGCACCTCGGCGGCCGCCTTCTCGCGCTTGTCGCCCTTGTAGAAGTCTTCCGCGTCGAGCTCGCCCAGCTCGCGGCGCAGCTGCTGCTCGGCGCGGGGAATCACCGCCTGGTCCTCGTAGAGCCGGCCCGGGCCGATCTGCGTCATCACCTTGTAGGCGTCCTCGATGCGGTAGAGCACCGCGACGTCGACCGAGACCGTGTAGCCCTCGCTGGTCTGGATCTTGATGGGCGGCACCAGGCGAGCGTTGACCGTCTCCTTCGCCGGGTTGACGTCGGTCATCTCGAGGATCTGCAGGTCCGCGGGGAAGCGGTGCATCCGCTCGGCGCCGGGGGTGAGGAAGTGCAGCCCGGGGCCGTAGACGTCCTGGTGCACGCCCTGGCCGGGCCCCAGCACCACCTGCTTCACGCCGACCTGCCCGGGCTCGACGTACACCGTGCAGCACGAGTAGCCGCTCACGCTCAGCGCGGCGAGCGCGCCGACGAGCCAGAGGATGCGGCCGACCCGCAGGCCCACGCGGGGCAGCTGGATCTTGGGAGTTTCCATCAGGGTTTCTCCGGAACGCGGCTTGCCTCGCCGCTCGACTGCATGGGGGCCGCGCCTTCGTCGATGGGCGCGCCGCCCACCTCGGACAGCGGCCGGTAGCGCTCCTGCTGCGCCTGCTCGTGGGCCATCTCGTCGACCACCACCTGCAGCGCCTTCTGGTAGCGGCGGCGCGCGCGCCAGGTCCACACGTCGGGCAAGAGCGGCCCGGCGATGAAGAAGCCCAGAGGCAGCGGCTCCACCACCTTGGGAATGCCGGTGCGCCAGACGACGATGGCCGCGGCCAGGCCGAGCCCCGCGTAGGCCACGCGCGAGAGCAGGTCGCCCCCGCGCCACAGCCCGAAGCGGCGCCGCTCGAGCTCGGTCTGCTCCTGGGCGAGCTTGAGGTAGCGCGGCACCGCCACCTCGAGCACCGCCTCGGTGACGCGCGCCCAGTACGCAGCGTCGTCGGCCACCTCGGCGAACTGCCGGCCCGCGTCGCGCAGCGCCTCGGCGGCTTCCTCGCGCAGCTTGGCCTCGCCCTGCGCATCCCAGCCGGTGAAGCCGGCGCGGCGCCGCTCGAGCAGCCCGATGACGTGGGCGGCGAGAGCGGGGGCCTGGTAGCGCTCGGGGTACATGCGGGCGCGGCGGACTGTACCGGTTTCGGTGCGCTGCGCTTTTCGAAACTACGACGGCCGCGCGTAGGTGCGCCGGTGCTCGGCGATGCCCTGGAAGGCGAAGGCGCTCTTGGCGGCGTCGAGCGGCTTCTCGTCGAGCGCTTCCCGGGTGCGCATCACCGCCTCGTACTCGTCGATCGACAGCTCGCGCCGGCGGGCGAGCGTTGCCGAGAGCCCGAGCGCCTGCACCGCGGCCTGGGCGCCGGGCTGCACCACCGCGGAGAAGAACTCCGCGCACGCGCCACTGCCGTAGCTGAAGAGCCCGAGGCGCTGGCCGGTGAGGTCGCCCTTGGTGGCGTCGAGCAGGCTGACCACCGCGAGGTACAGCGAGCCGGTGTAGATGTTCCCCACCAGCGACGGCAGGCGCAGGCTCGCGCCCACCAGCCGCTCGAAGCTCTCGTCGGGCGTCGCATCGCCGTCCAGGGTGCGGATCTGCCGGTGCGCCTTGCGCGCCATCTTCCCGTACGGCACGTGGTACGCGAAGGCCGCGAAGCGGTCGCTGAAGAGCGTGCCCGGCGCGGCGGTGGTGCCGGCGTTCGCCTGGTAGTCGGCGTACGCCCCGCTCAGCGCGTCGAGGTAGCACTGCACCGAGTAGTGCCCGTCGACCAGCGCGTCCTTGGAATAGAGCGGCCGCCAGAAGTCGTGCACGTCCATCGAGCAGAGGCCCGACTGGCCGGGCTCGAGCGCCAGCAGCCTGGGGCTCGAGGAGATGAGGAGCGCCACCGCGCCCGCGCCCTGGGTGGGCTCGCCGGGCGTGTGGAGGCCGTAGCGCGCGATGTCGCTGCAGATGACGAGCGCCTTCTGACCCTTCGCCGACCCGGAGCGGATCCAGTCGGCGGCGAGCTGCAGCGCCGCGGTGCCGCCGTAGCAGGCGTGCTTGGTCTCGAAGACGCGGCAGCGCGGCCCGATGCCCAAGAGCCCCTGCACGAAGGACGCGACCGGCTTGGAATGGTCGACCGCCGTCTCGGTGCCCACCACCAGCATGCCGATGTCTTCCGGCCGGGTGTTGGAGCTCTCGAGCGCCTGGTGCGCCGCGCGCGCGGCGAGCGTCACCGTGTCCTCGTCGGGCATCGCGATGCCCATCAGCTCGGTGCCCAGGCCGCCGAGGTACTTCTGCGGGTCGACCCCGCGCGCCTGCGCCAGCTTGGTCAGGCTCACGAACGTCTTGGGGACCGCCACGCCGAACGCATCGATGCCGACACTGAAGAGGAAAGGGGTCATGCCCGTATTCGGCCGCGCATGACACGATGTGTCAACACAAAATGACGCACTGAGTCGTGTATGACAATGTGCGTCATCACGCCGGAGTCGAGGCGGCGCCGCGGGAAAGGGCGGTGGGCTAAACAGCGCCCCGTGATTCAGATGTTCCACGTCAGCAAGTCGTTCGGGAACGACCCGCCGACGCTGGTGGACATCAACCTCGACATCGCCAAGGGGGAATTCGTCTTCCTCACCGGGCCGTCGGGCGCGGGAAAGACGACGCTGCTCAAGCTCATCTTCCTCGCCGAGCGGGCGAGCAAGGGGCAGGTGCTGGTGGCGGGGCGCAACGTGGCGCGGCTGCGGGACTCGGGCATCCCGTACCTGCGGCGCAACATCGGCGTGGTGTTCCAGGACTTCAAGCTGCTGCCCCGGCGCAGCGTGCTCGACAACGTGGGCTTCGCGCTGCACGTGGTGGGCACCCCGCGCGAGGTGGTGCGCGAGAAGTCGCTGCGCACGCTCAAGCTGGTGGGGCTCGCCAACAAGGCGCACCTCTTGCCGCCCAAGCTGTCCGGCGGCGAGCAGCAGCGGGTGGTCATCGCCCGCGCGCTGGTGAACGACCCGGCGATCCTGCTCGCCGACGAGCCGACGGGAAACCTGGACCCCGCGCTCACCGTGGAGATCATGGACCTGCTGTGCGACGTCAACGCGCGCGGCACCACCATCGTGGTCGCCACCCACGACGCCACGCTCATCCAGCGCTACCAGAAGCGCACCCTGCGGCTCGAGCAAGGCACGCTGGTGGCGGAAGAGAAGGGCGCCCGCGCCGCGCAGCTCATGGTGCAAGGGTGAGCCTGGTCGCCAAGACGTCGTACTTCGCCCGCACCGCGCTCGAGAGCCTGTGGCGCTCGCCCTTCATTCACGTGGTGGCGGTGCTGAGCCTGGCGGTGGCGCTCACCGGCTTCGGCGCCGCGCGGGTGGTCGCCTCCCAGCTCGACCGGCTGGTGGAGTCGTTGAGCGGCGAGGTCGAGCTCACGGTGTACCTGAAGGCCGACTCGAGCGACGAGACGCGCGCCCAGCTGGTCACCGCGCTGGAGCAGCGCACCCACGGGAAGGCGACCATCGTCTCCCCGGAACAGGCGCTGGCCCGGCTCGAGGCCCAGGTGCCGGGCGTTCGCGCGCTGTCCAAGGACAACCCGCTGCCCTGGAGCATCGAGGTGGCGGTGCCGCCCAGCGCCCGCCAGGCCCAGGCGCTGCGCGAGGTGGCGCGCAAGGTGGAGCAGCTCGAGGCGGTGGAAGCGGTGGACTTCGGCGAGGCGGCGGTGGACCGGCTGGAAGGCCTGGCCTTCGCGCTGCGGCTCGCGGGCCTGGTGGTCTTCGGCCTGGTGTTCCTCACCGTGGTGGTGGTGGTGGCGGCCACGCTGCAGCTCGCCATCTACGCCCGGCGGGAAGAGATCGAGATCCAGAAGCTGGTGGGCGCGACCAACCGCTTCGTGCGCGCGCCGTTCCTCATCGAAGGGGCGCTCCAGGGGCTTTTGGGCGCGCTCATCGCGCTGGGGCTGCTGCTCCTGGCGACGCACGTGGGGTGGCCCCGGCTGGTGGCGCTGCTCGGGGTGCTCGACGCCGTGGCGCCCGCGGTCACCCTGCGGCTCGCCGGCGAGGTGGCCGCGCTGGGCGCTTCCCTCGGCCTGGTGGGCAGCGTGCTCGCGGTGCGGAGGTTCCTGCGCGCATGAGCCCCGCGCTCCTGCTCGCGCTGCTGTTGTCGGGGAAGGAAGCGCTCGAGGACGAGCGCGCCGACGTGCACGACCGCCTGGAGCAGGAACGGCAGGCCTACGAGGCCTTGCTCGCCGACCGCAAGGACGTGCTCGGCGCACTGGACCTGGTCGAGCGCTTCTTCCGCGACGGCACCGCGCACGCCGAAGGCCTCGCCCGGTCCGTCGCCCAGCTCGAGGCGCGCGCCGACGCCCAGCGCTCCTCGCAGCTGCTCGCCGCCGCGGAAGCCCGCCGCGCCCGCCTCGCGCTCGGCCCCAAGGTGGTGCAGCTCGACCGGGTGCTCCGCCGCGGCGCGCTCACCCGGCTGGTGTCCGCCCAGGGCTTCGCCCAGCTGGTGAAGCAGGAGCGGGCGCTCGGCCTGGTCGCCCGAGCCGACCTCGCCGAGCTCGAGGGCCTGGAGGCGGTGGAGGCCTTCGCCCGCCTGGAAGCCGCGCGCGCCGAGCGCCTGAGCGAGAGTGCCCGGGCCCTGTCCGGCGCGCTCGCCGAGGCGCAGGCGCTGCTCGCCGCCCGCCGCGCCGCCTGGCAGGAGCTGCTGGCGTCGGTCACCGCGGAGTCGCGGCAGGCCTCGCGGGTGGTCGCCGAGCTGGAAGCCGAGGAGAAGCACCTCACCTCGCTCATGGGCGAGCTGCAGAGCTCGGACACCAGCGAGTTCCGCCAGGCCAAGGGCCACCTGCCGTTCCCCACGCCGTCGGGGCTCATCGAAGCCGCGTTCGGCAAGGTGGTGAACCCGCGCTTCAACACCGTCACCGTGCAGAAGGGGCTCGACATCCGCGCTGCGCTGGGCACCCCGGTGCGCTCGGTGGCGCCGGGAACGGTGGTGTACTCCAGCTGGCTCAAGGGCTACGGGAACGTGGTGATCGTCGACCACGGCGCTGGCTACCACTCGCTCTACGCCCACCTGGCCCACTCGCTCGTCGAGCCCGGCAACCAGGTGGAAGAGGAAGAGGAGATCGCCAAGGTCGGCGACACCGGCTCGCTCAAGGGGGCGTACCTGTACTTCGAGATTCGCAAGAAGGGTGAGGCGGTGGACCCCATGCCGTGGCTCGACCCGCAAGGAGTGCCCTGACCATGGGCCGCTTCCTCGACGCCGGAAACACGCTGCTGCGCCTGGCCGCGGAGCTGCGCGGCGCGCAGAGCGTGGAGCAGCTCGTCGGCGGACACCTGCTCCACTACTACCGGGTGCCCGGCTCGGGTTCGCTGCCGCCGGTGGTGCTGCTCCACGGCCTGGGCGGCAGCGCCAACGGCTTCGCCCGCACCTTCAGCCAGCTCGCCAAGCACTACCGCGCGGTGTGGGCCCCCGACCTGCCCGGCAACGGCTTCTCCCCGGCGCCCGCCCACGGCGCGCTGTCGCTGCAGGAGCAGCAGGCGGTGACCGAGGCCTTCCTCCAGGACGTGGTCGGCCAGCCGGTCTTCCTGGTGGGCAACTCGCTCGGCGGCGCGCTGTCCATGGCCATCGCCTCGCAGAAGCCCAAGCTGGTGCACTCGCTGGGGCTGGTGTCGCCCGCCGGCGCGCGCATGAGCGAGGCGCGCATGAAGGCGCTGCTCGCGCTCTTCGACGTGAAGACCTTGAAGGACTCGCGCGAGATGACCCGGCGGCTCTTCCACCGCGCGCCGCCGCTGTTCCTGCTCTTCGCGGGAGAGCTGCGCTCGCTCTACGGCAGCGACGCGGTGCGTTCCACGGTGGCCAGCATTCGCCCCGAAGACGCGCTGGCGCCCGAGGTGCTCGCGAACCTGTCGATGCCCACGCTCCTGCTGTGGGGCAAGAGCGAGAAGCTCCTGCCGTACGAGTCCATCGACTACTACCGCGCCCACCTGCCGAAGCACGCCGAGGTGCACGAGGTCGACCGCTTCGGCCACGTGCCGCAGATGGAGCACCCCAAGGCGCTGGTCCGCCGGCTGGTCGACTTCTCGCTGCGCCACGCCCGCTGAGTCCTTAAAGTCAGCCTTCGCGTCGAAGTGACGGGGCCGGGGAGACGAGGCGGGGACATGCGGGGCCTGTGGGTGGCAGTGGCGCTGGCGGCGGCGGGGTGCGCGGTCGGCCGGAGCGTGGAAGTGAAGGACGCGCCGGGCCTGGCCAGGCTCAAGGGTACGCGGCTCGCGATCACCCGGCTCGACTTCATCGGCCTGCGCTCTCCAGGCGAGAGCATCGTCGGCCCGGGGCCCACCTTCCTCGACGCCAACCTGGGCGCCACCGAGCTGCGGCCGCTGGAGGCCGACGGCGTGCGGCTCCTGGAAAAGACGCTCGTCGAGCTCACCGTCGCCCAGTACGTCTCGATGACCGAGCTCAAGCCCCCCGCGGGCCAGCTCGACGCCGCCGAGGTGAACCAGCTGGGCACCCAGCTGCACGGGACGATCAACTTCACCGTGGTCCCCGGCTGGCAGAAGCGGCTGGCCGTCAACAGCGAGTGGACCTTGCTCGACGCCCAGGGCCGCCGGGTGTGGTGGGGGCGGCTGGTGCACGCCGACGACTGGCCCGTCGAGGCCCGGCTCCCGGACCCCACCGACCCGAAGTACGAGCCCATCTGGCACCGCCTGCTGGGCGAGACCACGGCCGATCTCCAGCAGACGCTCACCGCCGCGCTCTCGGAGCCGCACGGGTAGGGCGGGGTCCGACACCTGTGGGCCCATTGCCCACGTCGGCGGCAGGCCTCGTCCGCCGTTACACTCCTGATCGGCATGCGTTCGTCGCGCTGGTTCGTCGCTCCTCTGCTGCTCTCGGTTCACGCGCTGGCGGGCTCGTCGGCGCCCCCCAACCGCGGCGAGGCCACCTACAAGCAGCTCGAGCTGTTCGCCCGGGTGCTCTCCTACGTGGAGAACAACTACGTCGAGCCGGTCGACGAGCAGCAGCTCATGTACGGCGCCATCAAGGGCATGCTCGACACCCTCGACCCGCACACGCTCTTCATGCCGCCGGATCAGTTCAAGGAAATGAAGATCGACACCTCGGGCGAGTTCGGCGGCCTGGGCATCGAGGTGGCCAAGAAGAACGACCAGCTCGTGGTGGTCACCCCCATCGAGGACACCCCGGCCTGGCGCGCGGGCGTGAAGGCCGGCGACCAGGTGCTGCGCATCGACGACGAGCTCACCCGGAACATGGACCTGTCCCGCGCCATCCAGAAGATGCGGGGGCCGGCCGGCAAGCGGGTGCTGCTCACCATCATGCGCGAAGGCTTCGCCCAGCCGCGCGAGTTCGCCATCATCCGCGACCACATCCGCATCGCCTCGGTCGAAGGCGCGCTCTTCGGCGGCATCGGGCACGTCAAGGTGAAGAACTTCCAGGAACGCACCGACCTCTCGCTCTACAAGGAGCTCGAGCGGCTGCGCGGCCTCAACGGCGGCAAGGAGCTGCGCGGCCTGGTGCTCGACCTGCGCAACAACCCCGGCGGCCTGCTCGACCAGGCGGTCGCGGTGTCCGACCGGTTCCTCCCCGGCAACCTGGGCATCGTCAGCACCCGCGGCCGCCCGGGCAGCCCGCCCAACGAGGAGCGCAGCAAGGAGCGCGACACCGAGCGGGCGTACCCCATCGTGGTGCTGGTGAACGCGGGCAGCGCCTCGGCCTCGGAGATCGTCGCCGGCGCCTTGCAGGACAACCAGCGCGCGGTGGTGCTCGGGGTGCCCACCTTCGGCAAGGGCAGCGTGCAGACGGTGATCGAGATGGAAGACGGCTCCGGCCTCAAGCTGACCATCGCCCGCTACTACACGCCCAAGGGCCGCTCGATTCAGGAGAAGGGCATCGCCCCCGACTTCGTGGTGGGCGAGGAAGAAGGCACCGTGAAGGCCAAGGGCGACCAGCTGCGCGAGAAGGACCTCAAGCGTCATTTCCGCAACGAGTCCGACTCTTCGGAGATCGAGGTGAAGCCGTCGCTGCCGGCCAACCTCAAGCCCTGGGACGTCGCCGAGAAGCTGTCCGACTACCAGCTCAAGGTGGCCCTGGAGTACCTCAACGGGCTGCCCCCCAACGCCCCGGGGCGCTCGGCGGCGTCTGCCCGGCCGAACTGAAACTGCTGGCGCGGCGCCAGCGCGGGTAGCATGGCGGGCCCGTGGTCCGCTCCGCGCTCATCGGTGTCCTGCTCTCCGGGCTCGCCCAGGCGAAGGCCCCCCGGCTGGTGGTCGAGGCGGTGGGCCTCGACCAGGCCGCCACGGCCGCCGCCCCGTCGCTCGCCCACCTCGCCGAGGCCGCCGCGCGCGACAGCGGCCGCTTCGAGGTGCTGCGCACCAGCGACGTGCTCGACCCCGCGGGCGCCGACGCCCGCAGCGCCAAGGCCGCCGAGGCCGCCGGGCTGGTGGCCCAGGGCAAGAAGGACCTCGACGACCTCGACACCCAGAAGGCGCTGCAGCACTTCGCGGGCGCGCTGGCGGCGTACCGCGCCGCCGACCTGAGCCGCGAGGACACCTTCCAGGCCTTCGTCGAGGCCTGGGTGCTCAAGGCCGGCGCCCACGTCGCCCAGGGCGAGGCGCAGGCCGCCAAGCAGGAGATCGAGCGCATCATCGGCGTCGCCCCCCGCGCCGAGTTCCCCGACGCGCTGTTCCCCCCCGACTTCCTCAAGGTCGTCGAGCAGCAGCGGCGCATGGTGGCCAAGGCCTCCGGCACGCTCGAGCTCACCAGCACCCCGGCCGGCGCCCGGGTGTGGATCGACGGCACCTTCCGTGGCGTCACCCCGCTCAGCGGCAAGGGGCTCGCCGGCGCCAAGCACCTCGTCGTCGTCTCCTTGCCCGGGTACGCCCAGGTGCAGGACGAGCTGCTCCCCGGCGCCGAGGCGTTCACCCTGAGCCCGCTCAAGAGCGCCGAGGCGGTGCGGGTGCTGGAGCGCTCGGTGCAAGCGAGCCCTGCGACGCTCGCCCGCGACGAGGCGGCGCGCACCTTCGCCCGGCTCGCCCGCGCCGAGCAGGCGCTCCTGGTGGTGGCCAAGAAGTCCGTCACCGGCGAACGCCTCGAACTCACCGCGCTGCGCCTCGACGTGAAGGACGGGCACAACCTCGCCTACCGCGTCACCACCCTGCCAGCGGCCGACGAAGGAGCCGTGAGCGCCTTCCTGTCCGGCCTCTTCGCGGCCGACGAGCCCCGCCAGAACGGCGCGCCCGTCACCCACGGCGAGTCCTCGGGCGGGGGCTCGGGGCGCGTGGTGGCCGGCATCTCGCTCCTCGCCGCCAGCGGCGCGCTCGCCGCGGTGGGCATCGCGTGCGGGGTGTCCGCCGGCGCCAAGGCCGTCGAGTACCAGCAGAACCCGCAGGTGCGCACCCAGGTGTCGCAGAACCTGGCCACCCAGGGCCGCACCTTCTCGGTGCTCGCCGACGTCAGCTTCCTCACCGCGCTCGCCTCCGCGGGCGTGGGCACCTACCTCCTCGCCAGCGCCCCCAAGGGCCCGAGCACCGAGCCCGAGGAGGCCCCCCGGCCTCGCAAGGACGGCGCCGCCAAGCGCGCCCCGCCTCCGCCGCCGCCCGACCGGGGCGAGGCCCAGGCCCAGAAGAAGAAGGACGACGAGGCGGCCGCCAAGAAGCGAGAGGAAGACGCCGCCGCCCAGCGCAGGCGCGACGACGAGGCCCAGGCCCTGAAGAAGAAGGACGAGGAAGCGGCGGCCAAGAAGCGCGAGGACGACGCCGCCGCGGCCCAGAAGCGCAAGGGCGACGACGGCCAGGCCAAGGCGAAGGACGACCAGCGCCGCCGCGACGAGGAGCAGGCGCGGCAGGCCGACGAGGAGCGGAAGAAGAAGGAAGCCGAGGAGAAGAAGAAGGCCGAAGAAGAGCGCCGCCGCCAGGAAGAGGAAGCGGCGCGGAAGAAGAAGGAAGCCGACGACAAGAAGAAGCACGAGGAAGACGACCTGCGGAACTACTGACCGCAGGTTGGCTCCTTCGAAGCGTCGCTACTGGCAGCTCCCGTTCACGCAGCTCGCCCCCGACGGACACACCCGGTTGCAGTTGCCGCAGTTGAGCGGATCGCTGCGGGTGTTGACGCACCCGGTGCCGCAGCAGAGCCCGGTGGTGATGCTGCCGCTCACCGTGGTGTGGCAGATGGCGCCGGCGTTCGACGCGTCGCAGGTGTCGACACCGCAGGTGCCGTTGCTGCACGTCTCGCCGGCGGCGCACTTGCGGTTGCAGGTGCCGCAGTTGTTCACGTCGGTCTTGAGCTGGGTGCAGCTGCTCGCGCAGCAGGTGCCGGTGCCGCCGCCGCTCGCCGCGCAGGTCTGCTTCTCGGTCGCCGCGGTGCAGGTGAGCGCGATGCAGCTGCCCGCGCTGCAGGTGAGCCCGGTGGCGCAGACGTTGCCGCAGCGGCCGCAGTTCTGCGGGTCGGTGGCGAAGTCGCTGCAGCCCTTGGCCGGGCAGCAGGCCTGGCCGGTGCCGCCGTCGGTGCTGCAGTAGCGGCCGTTCTGGCCCTGCGCGCAGGCGGTCGCCGTCTGGCAGACCCCGTCGACGCAGCTGGTGCCTGCGCCGCAGGCGATGTTGCAGCCGCCGCAGTTGTTGATGTCCGAGAAGACGTTGGTGCACTGGGAACCGAAGGAACCGCAGCAGACGCCGCCCCCGGTGCCCAGCGAGCAGACCGCGCCCGGGAAGTTGCACGAGGTGGGGGTGCAGATGCCGCCCAGGCAGCTCGTGCCCGACATGCAGCTCACCGGGCAGTCGGTGCCCGACACCTTGGGCACGCAGCGGGCGCTGGACAAGAAGTCGCCGATGCACAGCGTGCCCGCCGCGCAGGTGCGGCCGCAGCTGCCGCAGTTCTTGTTGTCCTGGGTGGGGTCCACGCAGGCGCCGTTGCAGCAGGTGCCCGCCTTGGGCCCCGTCTGGCCGCTCACCCCGACGCCGAAGGCGCACACGCCCCCGGTCGCGCCGGGCGGGCACTGCTGCGGCATGCACTTGCCGCCGGTGCAGGTGAGCCCGGGCGCGCAGGCGCTGTTGGCGAAGGAGCCGCTGCAGCTCGCCAGCCCCGCGTCGGCGAGGCTGCAGTTGCCGCCCTGGGCGCCGTTCTGGCCGCAGCTCGCGCCCACGGGGCAGGCCGCGTTGCACGCGCTGCAGTGGTCGCTCGACGCCGTGGTGTCCACGCAGGCGTTGCCGCAGCAGTGGCCGATCTTCCCCGGCCCCAGCGGGCAGTCGGCGCTGGTGTTGCCCGGCGCGCAGGTCGGCGTCGGCTTGCAGACGCCGTAGTCGCAGAACTGCCCGGCGCTGCACGTCTTGCCGCAGGTGCCGCAGTTGGTTGTCGAGGTGTAGAGGTCCTGGCAGCTGGCGCCGCAGCAGGCGCCGTTGAGGCCCTGGTTGCACTTCTCACCCTGGCTGCGCCCGACGCACGCGTCCTGCAGGCACTTGCCCTGGGAGCAGCTCGAGCCCGACGGACAGCTCAGCGGGCAGCCGTAGTTGTAGCCGCCGTCGGTGGGCGAGCAGTTGCCGCCCACGCAGCGCATGTCGGTCGGGCACTTGAGGTTGCAGCCGCCGCAGTTGTTCACGTCGGTCAGGGTGTTCAGCTTGGTGCACGACTGGCCGCAGCAGGTTCCGAAGCCGCCGTCGACCTGGCCGGTCGGCAGACACATGGAGCTCACCGGGGTCGTCGCGGTCCCGCAGTTGGCGACGGCCTGGCACGAGGTGCCGTAGCAGACCGAGCCGGCGCCGCAGCTGTTGCAGTAGCCGCCGCAGTTCGTGTCCGTGCCCATCGGCACGCAGGTGCCACCGCAGCAGGAGCCGCGCGTGCTGCCGCCGGCGTTGCAGGCCTTGCCCTGGCTCCCCGCGGCGGTGCAGCTGGTGGTGAGGCACACGTTGTAGCCGGGGCTCAGCGGCGTGCAGACGCCGCCCGACGCGCAGGGCGTGCCCGCCGTGCACTGGGGCGAGGAGCACTTGTACCCGGAGCAGGTCGCCCCGGCCGTGCAGGCCGCGCCGCAGCCCGAGCAGTGGGCGGGGTCGTTCTGGGTGTCGCGGCAGAGGCCTCCGCAGCAGGTGCCGAAGGTGGTGGCGGTCAGCTTGCAGCCGGCGTTCTCGGTGGTGCACGTGGCCGGCCCTCCGCCTGCGCCCCCGCCGGTCCCGGAACCGCCGCCGTGGGCGCCGCCGC
>JAIBBQ010000379.1 GCA_019694595.1 Myxococcaceae bacterium | reverse complement strand
CGCAGGAGCAGCGCCGCCTTCGGGCTGCCGGACAGCGCCCGCGCCGCGAGCGCCACCACCTCGGCGGGCGGACGCTGCGCCTCGGTGACGAGCAACAGCCGGAACGGCATCAGCGGCCGACGAGCCCGACCACCGGGCTGGAGGCGCTGGCGTACGGCTTCATCGGAATGCGCCCGGCGAGGAAGGCGTCGCGCCCGGCTTCCACCGCCTGCCGCATCGCCCGCGCCATGCGCACCGGCTCCTGCGCCGCGGCGATGGCGGTGTTGAGCAGGAGCCCGTCGCAGCCGAGCTCCATGGCGATCGCCGCATCGGACGCGGTGCCCACCCCGGCGTCGACGATGACCGGCACCTTCACCGCTTCCATCACCAGCCGCAGGTTGTGCGGGTTGCGCACGCCCAAGCCCGAGCCGATGGGGGCGGCGAGCGGCATCACCGCCGCGCACCCCGCCTCTTCCAGCCGCTTGGCGACCACCGGGTCGTCGGAGGTGTACGGCAGCACGGTGAAGCCTTCCTTCACCAGGCGGCGCGCGGCGGCGAGGGTGGCCTCGACGTCGGGGTAGAGCGTGCGCTCGTCGCCCAGCACCTCGAGCTTCACCCAGTCCGACAGGCCGAGCTCGCGCGCCAGGTGGCAGGTGCGCACCGCGTCGTCGGCGGTGTAGCAGCCGGCGGTGTTGGGCAGCAGGCGAATGGCGCTGCGGTCGATGAAGGACAGCAAGGGCGCCTCGCCGGGCGCCTTGAGGTCGAGCCGGCGCACCGCGACGGTGACCAGCTGGGTCCCCGAGGCCTGGTGGCACTGCCGCATCACCTCGTGTGACGGGTACTTGCCGGTGCCCACGATGAGCCGGGAGCCGAAGGTGACGCCGGCGATGGTGAAGGGTCGGTCGACGGGCTGAGTCATGGCGTTAGCCTCCACCCACGAAAGTGACGATCTCCACCTGGTCGCCGTCTCGCAGGGTCTGCTCGGCGTGGCGGGTGCGGCGTACCACCTGCGCGTTGACCTCCACCGCCACCTCGGCGGCGTCGATGTGAAGCAGAGTTAACAGGTGCGACACCGTCGCTCCGTCGGGGAGCTCCCGGGGCCCACCGTTGACCTGCACGCGCATGATGGCCGCGACGTATAGTCAGGCTCGGAATGAGGCGCATCAGCTCGCTGCTCCTGGCCGCGCTCCTGGCGATCCCGGTCGGGGCACGCGCGGCAGACGAAGAGACCGACTCCACCGAAGACGCCAAGCCCGTGAAGAAGAAGGCGGGAAAGAAGAAGAAGAAGAAGATCGTCGTCATCGAGGAAGAAGAAGAGGAAGCCGCGCCCGCGCCCGAGGAACCTCCGGTGGTCGAGGAGCCCAGCAAGCCCTGGCGACCCCACCGCTATGCCTTCATCGGAGGCGGGGTGATCCTCGCGGGCGGCCTGGCCTTTGCGTACGCCGCCCAGGGTGAGGCGAAGCGGGCAGAGACCATCGGCTCGGCGAAGGAAGCGGGCCACGCGCTGGACAACGCCCGCGCGGCCGCGGCGGCGTCGAACGTGATGTACGGCCTCGCCATCGCGACGCTCGCCTACGCGGCGCTGCTCGAGTTCTTGCCGGAGCGGATCAGCAACAAGCTGACGCTCTCGTTCCACTTCTAGGGGAAGAGAGAGGTCCGTCATGCGCGCATCGAAGGTGTACCTGGCGCTGACCGTCGCTGCCGCCCTCGCAGGCGCGCAGGGCTGCTTCATCACCACCGACGAGTTCAAGGCGAGCTGCAAGACCAAGAGCGACTGCCCGAAGATCGGCAAGTACGTGTGCGCGGGGCCCGACTGGCCGCAGCGCGACTGCGCCGAGAACGAGGCCAACTGCGCGTGCGAGGTGAAGTTCCCGCCCGACCCCGACGGCGGCATGAGCTCGGGGAGCGGCGGTGGTACCGGCTCGACGAGCGGCGGTGGCACCGGCACCTCGAGCGGCGGCGGCACCGGGGCCAGCGGCGGCGGCAGCGGTGGCGCCGGCGGCGGCATGGTGATCGACTCCGGCCCTCCGCCCCCGGAGTACTGCGGCGACGCGGGCGCGCGGAAGGTGCTGCAGAAGTTCTGCGTCTTCACCTGCCACTCGACCACGCAGATGGGCTACCCCAACAGCCCGCCCGACTTCCGCCTCGACTACTACCCGTCGTACACGCAGCCCGACGGCAACTTCCTCGCCGGCGTCGCCGACAAGGTCGCGCGCATCAAGTCCCGCACCGCGGACAAGTCGATGCCGCCCACCGACTTCCTGGTGCAGTTCGGCGCCATGCCCCAGGCCGATCGCGACCTGGTGGTGGCGTGGGTCAACGCCGGCGCGCTGGCGCCCGACCTCACCTGCGAGGACGCCGGGGCCAAGCCGCCCGCCGACGGCGGCAGCGACGCGGGCGCCGACGCCGGCGTGCTCTTTGCCACCCAGGTGGTGCCGATCTTCCAGCAGCGCTGCTCGCCCTGTCACACCACCAACATGTCGGGCGGCCTGAGCCTCACCGCCGCCAACGCGTACAACTCGCTGGTCGGCCCCAACGCGACCTGCAACGGCGCGGTGAAGCGGGTGACGCCCAACAACACCACCGCCAGCATGCTGTGGCGCAAGCTGGTGGCCGACGCGGGCTTCTGCGGCAACAGCATGCCCAACGGGCAGACGCCGCTCTTCATGTCCCAGCCGGCGCAGTTCAAGGTCATCGAGAGCTGGATCGTCGAGGGAGCGAAGAACAACTGATGCGTGGCCTCTGGTGGGCAGGACTGGTGGTGGCCTCGGCCGGGTGCTTCATCGGCGCCGGGAACGAGGTCGGCAAGACCTGCGAGACGAACGTCGACTGCGCGGACCCGCTGGTCTGCGCGCAGGTCCGCGGCACCACCCGCACCTGCGAGCTGCTCCGGGGCCCCGACCCGGGCGAAGGTTCGCCGCCCACCACCGTGCGGCCCATCGACTACTGCCACGACGTGAAGCCGATCATCGACCGCACCTGCATCGCCAACTGCCACGGCGCGGACATGACCCGCGGCACCACCGGGTTCCGGCTCGACCAGTACCAGTTCGGCGATGGCACGCCCGGGGTGTTCGCCAAGGGAGAGCGGGTCAGGGAGCGCACGGCTGACGATTCGATGCCCCCCGTCAATCCGGCGAACCCGCGGCCGGATGCCGCGGAGCGCGCGCTCATCGGCAAGTGGGTCGCCGGGGGGAAGGTGTTCTGCTTCGACGCGGGGATGTGAGGCCGCGCCGGGG
>JAIBBQ010000138.1 GCA_019694595.1 Myxococcaceae bacterium | reverse complement strand
GATCTCGCGGCGAGCGACGCGCAGAAGAGCGCCGGCACCGTCCACGCCAGCGCGGGGCGGTGGGCCTGGAGCACCACCATCCACCGGGTGAGGCGGCGCAGCGCCTGCCGCAGCGGCTGCCGGCCGCGCGGCGCGGGCGCGTCGACCTCGGCGAGCGCGACGCGGGCGCCGCGCGCGTGGAGCAGCCGCGCGAGCTCGAGGTCCTCCGCGGCACAGGTGCCCAGCGTGGGCAGGAGCGCGCGGGCCCCGGGCCCCAGCGCCAGCGCCTCGCCGCGCACCGCCGGCGCGCCCGCGGTGAGCGCCGCGCTGGCGCGGAAGGACAGGTGCGTGTGGTTGAGCAGCCCGCCGAAGGCCCAGGCCCCGAGGCCTGCGAGCGCTTCCGGCCGCGGCGCGGCGGTGCACAGCGCGGCACCCTCGAGCAACGGCGTCACCAGCGCGGAGAGGAGCTCCGAGGTGAGGCGCACGTCGGCGTCGGCCGTCACCACCACCGCCGAGGGCGGCAGCGTCGCGAGCGCCGCCGCGAGGTGACCCACCTTCCGGTTCGAGGTGCCGGGCTGCGAGGGCAGGTGCTCGCCCCAGTCCGCCTGGTGCACGCCCGGCGGCGAGACGACCAGCTGGCGCACTCCGGGCAGCGCGGCGAGCGTCGCGCGCTCGAGCGCGGTGGGCGCATCGACCGGTCGCACCACCACCAGCGCGGGCGGCAGCGGGGCGAGCGGGAAGGTGCGCCGCTTTCGCGGCAGCCGCAGCGTCACCGCGAGCGTGAAGCCGCAGGCGGTCACGAGCCACGCGAACAGGAGCGCCCAGGGCCAGCTCATGCCGCCCGCTCCTCCGCGGCGCTGCCCACGCGGCTGCGCCAGCGCGCCATCCACCGGATGTGGGGCCGGTGGAAGCGCCGGAAGTCCGCCACCTCGCAGAGCGCGTGGGTGCCCGCACCGCTCGCCTCGAGGCGCGCGTAGAACGGGGAGGACTCGCGCTGGTGGACTTCGCCCACCGGCGCCGCGACCAGCGCGTCGAGCGTGGCGGGCACCGGCAGGCCCCAGAGGTTGCGCTTCATCGGCGCGGCGGGCGCGTCGGTGCGCCAGGCGTGGGTGGCCCCGTCGCGCGCCACCACCTCGATGGCCTGGGCTCCCGGCGGCTCGTAGAGGATGCGCGTCTGCTGCGCGCCGTGCGCCCGCAGCCACCGCCAGCCGGGCATCGAGCCGCCCAGCGCCTCGTCGCCCCGGTTGGTGTCGAGGTAGCCCAGCCCGCGCGCATCGACGCTCACGTCGGGCCCGCGCACGTGGAGCTGCGCGGTGGCGCGCGGCATCAAGGGCTGCCAGTGGTGCGGCGCTCCCGGCGACAGCTGCAGCTCGGCGTGGGGCGGCGCGAGCGGGGCGAGGGTGAGCTGCGCCTCCAGCAGCTTGCCCCACCAGGGTGTCCGCTCCACGACGTGGACCTCGACCGAGCCGTCGGCCCGGAGCGCGAGCGTCGAGCTGCCGATGGAGAGCCGCTGGTCCGTCCGCAGCGCGCCCGCGTACTCGCTGAAGGCCCAGCAGAGGCTCCCGGCCGGGCCGTAGAGGGCGAAGTTCACCGCGCAGTAGTCGAGCGGGCTCTCGCCCCGGCGCGCCGCCACCGAGTGCCGCGGCGAGAAGACGGCGCCCACCATGAAGATGGCCACCGCCGAGTATTCCCCGGCGCTGACGTCGGCGTAGAGCCAGCGGTAGGCGCCCGGCCGGGTGGGCCAGGGCTGCGGCAGGCGCTGGAGGCGCGCGCTCATGCCCGGGCGAGCTCCTGCGCGGCGAAGCGCCCGGACAGCATCACCAGCGGCACGCCGCCGCCCGGGTGGGTGCCGCCGCCGGCGAAGACCACCCCGCGGGTGCGGCTGCGCATCGGCGGCCGCTGGAAGGGGCCCAGCCGCCCGTGGGGCACGAAGCCGTAGATGGAGCCGCGCGGGGCGCCGAGCGCGAGCAAGTCGAGCGGCGTGCGCTCGCCCAGCACGCTGAGCCTGGCGTCGCGCACCGACGGGAAGGCCGCGCGCAGCCGCTCCAGCGCCTCGGTGCGCAGCGCGGCCGCGCGCTCCGGCCAGCGCGCCTCGTCACCCTCGCGCAGCGCCGGGGCGTTGAACATCAGGAAGAGGCCGCTCTTGCCCGGGGGCGACATCGAGGCGTCGGTCGCCGCCGGGTGGCAGATGCAGAGCGTGGAGCCTTCGGGCTGCTCGCCTGAGAAGAGCGCGTCGAACTCCGCGCGGGAGTCGCGCGAGAAGAGAATGGAGTGGTGCGGCAGGTCGAGGCGGCGGTCGGCCTCCAGCAGCAGCACGTAGCCCGAGAGCGACAAGGTGCCCCCAGTGCGTCCCTGGTGCGCGAGTGGATCTCCGTTCACCACCACCGCGTCGAAGACCTCCTGGCCTCCGGCCGGCCCGGCGAGCAGCTCGCTGCCCCGGCGTTCGACCGTGCCGCGCGTGCCCAGGTGCACGGTGACGCCCAGGCGGCGCGCCGCGGTGGCCAGCGCGCCGGCGAGCCCCGCCAGGCCGCCGCGTGGGTGGAAGACGCCCTCCGCGCGCTCGAGGTGGGCAATCATCGCAAAGGTGGCCGAGGCCTCGAAGGGAGAGGCGCCCACGTAGGTGGCGAAGCGGCCGATGAGCTGCACCAGCTCCGGCGAGGTGAGGCGCGCGCGCGCGAAGCCGTCGAGCGTCTGCAGCGTCGAGCCCGCGAGCCGCGCCACCCCGGGCACGCGCCAGGCGCGCTGGAGGAGCTTCAAGGGCCCGTCGTACGGCGACTCGAGGTACGGGCGGCCGAGCGCCTGGTAGATGCCCGCCGCGTCCGCGTAGAGCCTTCGCAGCCGCTCGCCTTCGCCGGGGCCGAACGCGTCCGCCTGCGCCACGGTGCGCTCGAGGTCCTGGTGCAGGTCGAGCGTCTTGCCCGTCGGCCACTGGTAGTGGCACTGCAGGGGCACCGGAAGCAGCTCGGGCAACAGGTCGGTCGCCTCCAGCGCGGCGAAGGTGTCGCGCACCACCTGCGGCATGGTGAGCACCGTGGGGCCGACGTCGAGCGTGTGGCCGTTCGCCACCAGCGCGCGCGCCTTGCCTCCCAGCACCTGGCTGCCTTCGAAGAGCGTCACCCGGTTCCCGTCGCGCGCGAGTGCGCCGGCGGCCACCAGCCCGCCCACGCCGCCTCCGAGGACCGCGATGCGCCGGCCGCTCACGACGAGGCCTCCAGCGCGGGAGTCGCCGGGACCTCCTGGTTCAGCACCGCCGAGAGGGCCAGGGCGAGCTTCCCGCGGAGCGGCACGTGGGCTCGCGCGCTGAACACGTCGAAGCGCGCGCGCTCGATGGCTCCGAGGATGCCGCCGTACACCGCGGCCATCACCCGCACCGTGAGGCGTCCGCCGAGGTGCTGCAGCGCGGGGATGCCCTGGAGCCCGCGGGAGTAGAGCGCCCGCGCGCGGTAGGTCTGCAGCTGCATCAGCGCCACGAAGCCGTCGCTCACCCGGCCCGCGTGCAGGTCGCCTTCGCTGACGCCGAAGGCCGTGAGCTCGTCCTGCGGCAGGTACACCCGGCCGCGGCCGAGGTCCTCGCGCACGTCGCGCATGATGTTGGTGAGCTGCATCGCGCGCCCGAGGTCGGCGGCGGCGCGAGTGGCCCAGGGCGCCTGCGCGCACCCGAGGATGGGCGCCATCGCCTCGCCCACCGTGCCGGCGGCGCGGTAGCAGTAGAGGTCGAGCTCGCTCCAGCTCGCGTAGCGGCGGGGCGTGAGGTCCATCTCCATGCCCAGCGCGAGCTCCTGCAGCGGCGCTGCGGTGAGGCCGAAGCGCTGCGCGGAGTCGTGGAAGGCGAGGAGCACCGGGAAGGCCCAGGGCAGGCCGGGCCGGTCCACCGGGCCCCTGGTGAAGAGCTCGCCCAGCGCTTCCCGCGCCGCGGCGAGCCGCTCAGGGGCGCCTTCCGGCGGTCCTTCGTCGACCGCGTCGTCGAGCCCGCGGCACACCGCGTAGAGCGCGAAGGCGGCGCGCTTGCGGTGCCCGAAGAGCAGGGCGCTCGCGAAGGAGAAGCTCTTCGAGTGTGCCTGCGTCACGGCGCGCGCGCGCCGGTAGCCGTCGTCGAGCAGCGCGCGGTCCGAGCTCACGGGGCCAGGTCTCCCGTCAGGCCGCCGCGTCGAGCGCGGGGGGCGCGAAGCTGGGCAGGTCGCTCTTCGGCTGGGTGGCGGCCGCGAAGGCGTCGATGCGCTCGCAGGTGAGCTTCGCCGACAGCATCACCATCGGCAGCCCGGTGCCCGGCTGGGTGGAAGCGCCCACGAAGAAGAGGTTCTTGAGGTGCGCGTCCTGGTTGCCGGGGCGGAAGGGGCCCACCTGGAAGAAGTCGTGCGAGAGGCCGAAGGCCGAGCCGCGCTCCAGGTTCAGGGTGATGGCGTAGTCGTCGGGGGTGAAGGTGCGCTCGACCTCGATGTCCTTCTCGAGGTTGCCGTGGCCGAGCTGCGCCAGGCGGTCGAGCACCTTGCGGCGCACCTTGGGGCCTTCGACCTTCCAGTCGATGTCCGGGGTGCGGTGGGGCACCGGCACCAGCACGTAGAGCGCGTCCTTGCCCTTGGGCGCGAGCGACGGGTCGGTGTGCGCGGGGGCGTTGACGTAGAAGCTGGGGTCTTCCGGCACCTTCTTCTTCTCGAAGATGTCGGTGAAGGAGCCCTTGTAGTCGCCGCCGAAGATGACGTTGTGGTGGAGCAGCCCGTCGTACCGGCGCTTCACGCCGAGGTACATCATGTACGCGCTCGAGGTGTAGCGGAGCTTCTCGGCCTTCGGCAGCACCGCGCTCGTGCCCTTGAGCAGGTTCTTGTACGCCCACGGCAGGTCGGCGTTGAGCAGCACCAGGTCGGCGTCGAAGCGGCGCCCGTCCTTCAGCACCACGGCGCTCGCGCGGCCGTTCTCTTCCACCACCTGGTCGACCTCGGTGCGGTAGTGGAACTGCGCACCGTCTTCCTTTGCCGCGCGCTCCAGCGCCACCGGCACCGCGTGCATGCCGCCCTTGGGGAACCAGATGCCGACCGCGAGCTCGGTGTAGGGCAGCAGGCCGTACACCGCGGGGCTCTCGTACGGCGAGATGCCCAGGTACATGGTCTGGAAGGTGAGCGCCGCGCGCAGCCGCTCGTCGGCGAAGTAGCGCGACACCTCGGGGTACATCTTCTTGTGCGCCTTGATGGCGAACACCTTGCGCAGCGACGACGGGGTGAGGAAGTCGCCCAGGCCGTCGAAGTTGCGGCCGACGAAGCGCTCGAGGCTCGTCTGGTACTGCTCCTGGCCGACGGCGAGGAACTCCAGGTACTTCTTGAAGCTGCCCGGCTCGAGGCGCTCCAGCTCCTTCTGCACCGCGGTGAGCTCGGTGCCCAGGGTGAGGTCGGAGCCGTCGCGGAAGTGGATGCGGTAGTTGGGGTCGCAGCGGGTCAGCTCGACGTAGTCGCTCGCCTTGCGGCCGATGGACGCGAAGGTCTCTTCGAGCACCTCGGGCATCAGGAGGAGCGTCGGGCCGGTGTCGAAGTGGAAGCCGTCGACCGAGAGGCGGTTGCAGCGGCCGCCGGGCATGGAGCCTTTCTCGAAGACGTGGACCTCGTGGCCCTGGTGGGCGAGGCGGGCGGCGGCGGCGAGGCCTCCGACTCCGGCTCCGACGACGGCGATGCGGTGGCGGTTCATGGCGAGGCCTTTCAGGCGCTGCGGTTGGCGAGCTTCGAGAGGAACTGCTCCAGGGTGGCGCGGCCGGGGCCGTGGGGAACGGTGGCCAGCGCCTTCAGTGCGGCGCGGGTGCAGCGGGCGATGACCCGCTCGGTGGCGAGGCGACCGCCGTGGCGCTCCAGCGCCTCGCGCATGCGGGCGATGGCGGCCTCGTCCTTGGGCCCGTCCATCAGCGCCTCGAGCTCCGCGCGGCCGGCGGCGTCGGCGCGGGTCCAGGCGGCGATGATGGGGAAGGTGCGCTTGCCTTCGATGAAGTCGGCCGCGCCCGACTTGCCGGCGACCTGGTCGTCGCCGAAGAGGCCGAGCACGTCGTCGCGCAGCTGGAAGGCGATGCCCGCGTGGCGGCCCGCGCGGCTGAGCGCGTCGCGGGTGTTGCTCGGCGCGCCGGCGAGCAGGGCGCCGGACAGCAGCGGGGCCACGAAGCCGTAGCGCGCCGTCTTCAGCTGGGCGACGCGCATGGTCTCGAAGAGGGTGACCGAGGCGAGCGGCGCCTGCGCGAGCGCGAGGTCGAGCGCCTGGCCGGCGGCGGTGTGCCGGCAGATGGCGAGCATCTGCAGCGTGGCCTCGGTGGCGTTGGGCGCGCCGCTCGAGAGCATCAGCTCCACCGCGCGGGCGAAGAGGTGGTCGCCCGAGACCAGCGCCAGGTCCTGGCCGAGCCGCTGGCCGTCGGCGGAGTTCGACGTCGCGAGCAGCCGGTGGAGCGAGGCGCCGCCGCGGCGCGTCTCCGCGCGGTCGGCGATGTCGTCGTGCACCAGCATGAAGGCGTGGAGGATCTCCAGGCCAGCGGCGAAGCGGTACACCGCGTCGGGCACCGGCTCTTCGCCGCGCGAGGCCCGGTAGCCGGCGATGAGCAGCGCCGGACGCACCCGCTTGGCCGGCCGGGTGACGTAGCCCAGCACCTTCTCCGACAGACGCGCCCACTCCGCGCCCAGGCCCGCCTCGTCCTCCGGCCGCAGCGCGAGCTCGAGCGCCGCCGACACCGGATCTTCGCTGTTCAGGGTTCGTTGTGTGGTGAACAAGGTTTGTATATGGTATGAAGAGGCTTGGTGTCTTGCAAGGGAATCGCATGCCGATCGCCAGCGTGGTCCTCATCTCCTTGATCTCCGGGGCTCCGCTCGACGCGGCGGTGTCCACCACCCGCGGTGGCGAGGTGCGGCTCAGGAGCCTGTGGGGCAAACCCTGCGTCCTCTTCTACGAGGACCGCGAGGGCGCCTCGCTCAACCAGGGCCTCAAGAAGGCGCTGTTCTCCAAGGGGAAGCAGGAGCGCAAGCTCGACGCGGTGAAGGTGGTGGCGGTGGCGAACCTGAAGGCGTTCGCCTGGTACCCGGCGCGCACCTTCGCGGAAGCGGCCATCGTCAGCGCGGAGCAGAAGGCGGGCATTCCGCTCTACGCGGACTGGACGGGGGCGCTGCTCGCTGCGCCGTGGAGCCTGCCGTCGAGCGGCTCGACCGTGGTGGTGCTCGACCCCCGCGGGGCCGAGGTGTGGCGTGGCACCGGCGACCTCTCGGAGGCGGATCAGGCCAAGGTGCTGTCCGCGGTGGAGTCGCTGCTGGCGTCGGCCTCGAACCCCTGATTTTCCTGAAGGACGCTGGCGGCAAGTTTCCTTGCAGAGCGGGACCGGGAGCCACGGCTGTCACCCGGTTTGCCGGGAGCACGAAAGCGACGCCAGGCCCGCAGGGGCGACAAAGAGGTGTCCCCCATGTCGGGGGCACATCCATCACGTCGAAAAGGGGAGTCCCATGAAGCTGATCCTCATTGCAGCGGTCACCGCGAGCGCGTTCTTCGTCGGCTTGAAGTCGAACCAGGCGTCCGCCGCCACGCCGTCCGCGGCGATGGAGTGCGGCAAGCTCCACGAGACCTGCACCGGCTCGGTCATCTGCTGCAGCGGGCTGTCCTGCATCTCGCGCAGCGGCGCCGATCCGACCTGCGAAGAGCGCTGAGCACGACCCACCGGGGGCTTCCCTCCGCCCGTTGGAGCGAGGGCGGAGGAGGCCCTCGTCAGAGCGTGCCGAAGGTCTCCAGCCGCGACGCCGCCTTCTCCAGCTGGGCGCGGCGCGAGGCCGGCGCGAGTTCGGCGCAGGCGCGCAAGGCAGTGGTGGCGACGGCCCGGAGCCGCGCGGCCGGTGCCGACGCGCCGGCGTCGAAGGGCCCGAACTGCGCCGAGCGGAACAGGCCTTCGCCGAGCAGTCGCAGGTTGGCGTCGAGGCCGTCGTCGTGCAGCGCGCGGTTCGGTCCCGCCGAGAAGAGCGGAGCGTCGAGCGGCTGGTCCAGGAGCTTCTCCAGCGCCGGCCCATCGCTCTCCCAGGCCGCGCCGGCGAGGCGGAGCGCCCAGTCGGCCACCTGGCCCAGGGTCTTCGCATCCTGGGCGGTGGTGGCCTCCGCGACGACGCTGGAGGCCAGGTCCACCAGCCGGCCGAGTGCGGCGGCGCCGAGAGCGCGCGCCTCCGCGAAGGCCGGCGACACGCCCGCGGCGATGGCGCCGTTCTCCGGCCGGAAGAAGAAGCTCGCGCTGCCGGGACCGGGCGCCGCGGGGAGCACGTGGCGCAAGGTCGCCTCTGCGCGGACGAGGGCGTAGGTGTGCTCGAGCACCCGCGTCGCGGCGAAGAACCGCGCGGTCGCGCCGGCGTCCGGCCGGCGCGCCAGGTCCTCGCTCTGCGCCGAGGCGGCCCGCAGCTTCGGACCGAGGTCCTCGATGAGCTTGAAGACCAGGGCCACGCTGCTGTTGCGTTCCTCCTCGGTCGGGCCGTGGGGGCTCCGGCTCGCCATCGCCGTGCTGACGAGAGCGTCCAGGGGCAGCTCGAAGAGGTTGCGCTGCAGGTCATTGGCGAAGGTGAAGACGGAGCCGTCGACCGCGCGCTTCGACCAGCGGTCGCTCGGCGGTGCGCTCACCTCGGCGCGGTCGAGCACCTGGATGCCGTCGCCCAGGGTGCTCACCAGGCGGTCCACCGCTTCGCGGGGCCCGCGGGCGGTCAGCGCCACCTTGGTCTTCAGCAGGCCCGGGTCGGCGCTGAAGTCCGAGACCTGGACACCCAGCGCCGTCGCCGCGGGCACCAGCGTCTTGCCCGTCGAGCGGGACACCTTGGCTTCGATCCGCACCTCGTCGACCGGTCCCCCCGCCGGCGGGAGCCGGACTGCCGTGGAGCGACCTTCGGAAATGGACGTCATCGGAATGCCTCCGCCAGGAGGTTTTGCAAGGACGTCGCCAGCGTCGCCGGCAGCGGAAGGATTGATTTTCCGAGGGGCCAGGTCACCGTCCGCGTGTCAGTGTCACCCGCGGCGCGACACCAGGCGCGCCGAGCGCGGGCCTTGAGCGGCTTGGAATTCCGAGCGCGAATTGTGAGCTCCCATGGCCTGAGGTATCCGCATCGGCCCATGGCGTGGAGCGTCGCGATGACGTCGGGTCTCAGGCTGGTGGCGGTGGCTTCGATGCTGGGGGCCGCCGGCGTGTGGGCCCAGCCCGCGGGCAAGGAGGTTCGACCGAAGCTGGGGGCCTACGAGGTCTGGAACGGGCCGCTCGAGCAGGCGCCGAAGCCCGTGCAGCTTCACTGGCAGCAACTGAACGAGGCGCTTCGGGACTCCGTCGGCGCGCAGGAGCACTGGATCTTCGACAAGTCGAAGGAAGCGCACGTGGAGTGGGCTCGCAAGGCGATCCCCGAATGGCTGTCGCGCTGGGAGGGCCGGAGGACGCAGCTCGAGCGCACGTCGAGCGGACTCGACCAGCGGGATCCCCGCCAGGCCCTCTTCGCTTCCGCGCTGAAGGCCCACGTGCTGACGACCGAGCTCCTCGTCATCGCGGATCTCCTCGCCCCGGCAGTCGTGACTGGAGATGAGTCGCTGGTGGCGCGCATCTCCCAGGCCTACCGCGACGCCGAGGTGGCTCGCCGTGAAGCCCTCCGCCAGTGCCTGACCATCACCGCTGGCCCGTTCACGCACCTCGAGCCGTGGTTGGCCTGGTGCGGGAGGCAGCTCGACTCCTCGGCCAAGGTCGCCTCCGAACTCTCCGTGGCTGGTCTGTGTGCCGAGAACCAGGGGCGCTCTCGCTCGCGCGGCTGGCAAGTGAAGGCGCTGTCGGAAGCGTGCAGCGTGGTTTCCCGGCCGGCCAGCCCGTAGCAGGCGCTGGCCGAATGCACCTGACGCGCGGCGCTACTTCTGCGCGCCGAGGCGCTCCAGCACGTCGTCGAGGTGCCGGTGCACCTGCATCTCGTGGTGAATCACCTGCGACACCACGCCCTGCTCGTCGATGACGAAGGTGGCGCGGCGGTCGCGCTTGAGCAGCGGCCACACCACGCCGTACTTCTCGCTGATGGAGCGCGACTCGTCGCCGATGAGCGCGAAGTCGATGTTCTCCGCCTGGGCGAACTGACACTGCCGTTCCACCGAGTCGAGCGAGACGCCGATGAGCGTGGCGCCCTTGGACTCGATGAGCGCCTGGTGGTCGCGGAAGTGGCGGATCTCGATGGTGCACGCCGGGGTGAAGGCGCGGGGGAAGAAGAAGAGCACCACCTTCTTCCCCTGGAGCTTCTCCAGCGACACCTCGCGGCCCCGGCAGTCGATGGCGTTGAAGCCCGGGGCCTTCTGTCCGACGTCGACCATCTCTGGCTCCCTTACGGGGTGCTGGACTCCATCGCGTCCGCCACCAGCTCGGCGACGTCCTTCACCTGCACCTGCTCGCGCTGGGTGTCGGCGAGGCCGTCGCGCACCATCGTGTGGCAGAACGGACAGGCCACCGCGACGATGCCCTTCGCCGGCCCCTTGTACTCGCCCACCGCGCCCGGGTGCTTCAGGTCGGTGGCGTCGGGGTACGGGGTGCTGGGGTCCGCCGCGTGCTGCAGCGTGAGCGCCGCCTCGTTGGCGCGGGCGTGGTTGATGCGCGTGCCGATGTGCTCTTCCATCCACATGCGCGCGCCGCCGGCGCCGCAGCAGAACGACTCGCGCTTGCTGCGCTGCATCTCGACCACCTCGAGGCCGGGAATCGCCTTCAGCGCCTCGCGCGGCGGCTCGAAGACCTGGTTGTGCCGGCCGAGGTAGCAGGGGTCGTGGTAGGTGAGCTTCTCGTTCATCACCTTGCTGAGCTTGATGCGCTTGTCCTTGATCAGCTCGTTGATGAACTCGGTGTGCGAGATGACGCGGTAGTTGCCGCCGAACTGCGGGTACTCGTTGCGGATGGTGTTGAAGCAGTGCGGGCACTGGGTGATGACCGCCTTCACCGACAGCCCGTTCCACTTCTCGACGTTGGCCTTGGCGAGCGTCTGGTACAGGTACTCGTTGCCCGCGCGGCGCGCGCTGTCGCCGGTGCAGGCCTCTTCCTTGCCCAGGGTCGCGAAGGAGATCTTCGCTTCGGTGAGGATCTTCGCCACCGAGCGCGACACCTTCTTCATGCGGTCGTCGTAGCTGCCGGCGCAGCCGACGAAGAAGAGGTACTCGTACTTGCCGCCTTCGGTCCACTTGGGGAGCGGGAGGTCGCCTTCCCACTCGTCGCGCTTGTCCTGGCCGATGCCCCAGGGGTTGCCCTGGCGCTCCATGCCTTCGAACACCCGCTGCAGCTCCTGGGGGAACTGCGCCTCGACCTGCACCTGGTAGCGGCGCATGTCGATGAGGCGCGGCACGTTCTCGATGAAGACCGGACACGCCGTCTCGCACCAGCCGCAGGTGGTGCAGGCCCACACGGTGTCGGCCTCGAGCACCGGCCCCACCAGGTTGGGCAGCTCGCTCGCCTCGCCCTTCTCGTTCTTCCCGGTGCCGAGCCGCTGCTCGTTGTCCCAGAGGAACTTCTTGAGCGAGAGGTTGACCGCCTTGTGCGTCAGCGGCTTGCCGGTGAGCGCGGTGGGGCAGTGGGTGGTGCAGCGGCCGCACTCGGTGCAGCTGTTGAGGTCGAGCGCCTGCTTCCAGGTGAGGTCGGTGAAGACCTTGGCGCCGAACTCTTCCTTCTCCAGGTTGGGCGTGGGCAGCGCCGCGCTCGACGAGGCCGTGGGGCGCTCGGGGTCGGCGAGGCGCTTGAGGAACACGTTGGGCAGGCCCACCACCACGTGGAAGTGCTTCCCGCGCGGGAGGAAGTTCAGGAACACCAGGATGATGAGCAGGTGGCCCCAGAAGCCGGCGAGGCCCGCGTAGCGCAGCGGCTCGTCGCCCACGCCCGCCAGCACCGTCGCCACCACGCTGGTGACCGGCTCGAAGCGGTCCCAGGTGACGCCGTGCGCGCGGAACATCGACGCGCCGAAGGTGAGCTCGGTCACCATCAGGCCGCCGATGAAGCCGAGGATGAGCAGCGCCTCGCCGGAGCGGGTGAGCCGGTCCGGCTTCACCACCACGCGCAGGTAGAGGAAGTAGAGGACGCCGAGCACCGCGAGCCCGGCCGCGATGTCCTTGGTGAAGAGGTAGCCGCCGTAGAAGAGCGCCAGCGTCTCGTGCTCGTGCCAGAAGGGCGCCTCGAGGTTCGCCAGCACGCCCACCGCGTCGGACGAGAACGCCATCACGAAGAGGAAGAGGCTGCGCAGCTGCAGCACCAGGAACGCCGCGAAGATGAACACGTGCATCAGGCCCGGCAGCCGCGACTCGCGGTCCACCATGCGCTTCTGGCCGAAGCCGAAGGTGAAGAGCGCCTTCAGCCGCTCGCCCACGCGGTCGAGCCGGTTGCCGGGCTCCGACTTGAGCGCGCGCATCGCTTTCACCCGGCCGCGCATGGTGACTGCGAAGGCGCCGACGCCGACGAGGAGGATGAGGGCCGCGAAGTACGGGTTCATTGACGCGGCGAGTTAGCACGAAGGCACGCAGGTGGGGCGCTCCCCGATGAGCCCTGCTGGTTGACGGAATCGCTCTGGCTACCAGCGCCCGTCAGAAGTCGGGGAAGACGACGGGGCCGCCCGCGCGCAGCGCCTCGAGCACCTGCACCGCCGGGCGCACCTGGTTGCCCTGCACGCGCCCGGCCTCGCCGAGCGCGACGAAGTCCTCGAGCTCCGCCTGCGCGGCGGCGCGGTCGCCCGCCACCACGTGGACCTTCGCGGACACCAGCGCGTCGATCCACCGCAGCTTGAACAGCGGCTTGGGCGGCGCGAGGAAGGCGAGCAGCGTGGCCAGCGCCGCGCCGGCGAAGGCCGCGAGCGCCACCGGGCGCTTGGCTTCGCGCCACAGGTGCTCGAGCCCGCTCACGCCCAGCGGCAGCGCCACCGGGAGCAGCCCCGCGCGCAGGCGCCAGAACACCGGCGGCAGCAGCAGCACCGCCGCGAGCGCCCAGAAGACCCAGAGCCCGAGCGAGGCCCGGGCGCGCTCCTTCCACGCCGCCGCGCAGCCGAGCAGCACCGCGGCGAAGAAGAGCCCCGTGGGCAGACAGAGCGCGAGCGGCCAGGACGCGTGCGTGAGGTTGTCGAGGTCCACGTTGTCGGCGGGCTCGTACGCCGAGGTGAGCCCCCAGAGCTTGAGGCCCAGCACGCGGAGGAAACGCTCGCGGTGCCCTTCGGCCTCGGTCCACAGGACGCCCACCATGCGCAGCATCGAGCCGTGCGCCGCCTCGAGGTCCTCGAAGACGCGGCGGGGCATCTGGTAGCCGATGGGGTTGGCGTCGCTCTCCGCGGACAGCCCGGCCACCAGCGTCACCGGCCCCGCGGCGGACAGGGACAGCGGCGGCGCGCCGGTGGCGACGTTGCGGACGACCCACGGCGAGAAGACGGCCAGCACGCCCGCCAGCACGAGCGCGGTGGCGCGCGGGCCGTGCGCCTTCCACGCCAGCACCGCGGCGATGGCCACCACCGGCAAGAGGTTCTCCCGCTGCAGCACGCCCAGCATCACCACCGCGCCGGTGGCGAGCCAGCGCAGGGGCGAGGGCGCCTCGCGGGCGCGCTCGAAGCACCACAGCCCCAGCGCGAGGAGAAAGAGGCCCACGCAGTCGCGGAGCAGCAGCGACGAGAGCGCCACCACCGGCTGCGCCACCGCGTACAGCCCGGCGGCCCAGAGGCCTGCGCGCGGCGAGCCCCAGCGCCGCCCGAGGAGCCCCACCAGCACCAGGGTGCCGACGTCGAGGAGCACCTGGAGCGTGAAGACGGAGGTGGCGTCTCCGTCGGCGCTCAGCGTCAGCGCGAGCAGGTACGGGTAGAGCGGCGCGGTGTAGGCGGTCGCCGCCGGCCCCACCCAGCGCTCCCATTGCTCGGGCGTGCCGGGGAGCGAGGCGGGCCGGTACGCGGGCGCGCCCAGCCAGTCTCCGCCGCGCAGCTGCTGCACCAGCGCCCAGGCGCCGGCGGCGTCGCTCGAGCGCTCGACGAGGTGCCAGCGGGGCAGCGTGCCCGCGGCGACGGTGCCCAGGTGCGCGCCGCGCACGAAGAGCCCGGCCACCGCGAGCGCGAGGAGCCAGGTGCGGAACGCGCGCTCGGGCACGACCTCGCCCGCGCTACTGCGCCGCGACCGGCACGAAGGGGAACAGGTTCACCCAGCTGCCGTCGACCGCGTCTTCCACCACCACGTACACCGACACCTTGCCCACGGTGACGACCGAGACGTGCGCGGGGTTCTTCAAGGTGAAGTCGGCGGCCTTCTTGGCGCTGGGCTTCACCTCCGCGGTGGCGCCGTCGGGGATGGTGGCCAGGAAGCCGTGGAGCCCCTTGGAGACCTTGATGGGTGCGGGCGCGCCGGACTTGAGGACCACGGCCACCTGCGCGGCGACCTGGGCCAGCTCCTTCGCCTCGTCGGCGTTCTCGGGCTTGAGGTCGCGCACGGTGAGCTTGCCGGCGTTGAAGCCGAGCACCGACACCGAGGCCTGCTTGAGCAGCGCCTCGCGCACGTCCTTGCCCTTGCCCAGCGGGGCGCTGATGCCCAGCGCGATGCCGCGCTTGGTGGGCGGCGCGTAGCCCTTGTTCTTGATGAGCGTCACCGCGCACCACGGACGCAGTGGATCCGCCGAGGCGCTCTTGCAGTCGACCGCCGCCGCCACGCGGGTCGGCGCGTCGCCGTCCACCACCGCGCCGGCCGGGGCGCCGACTGCAGCGGCCGCCGCCTTCCCGCGGTAGGTCATGAAGCCCTTGGCGGCGTACTTCTTCGCCAGCACCTCGACGGCGTCGCCGGACAGCACCACCATCTGCGCGCCCTTGAAGAAGATCTGGTCGTCGTGCTCCACGCTCGGGCCGCCCTCGCCCCAGAGCTCGGCGCCGGTGAGCGCGAGCGCGAGCTCGGTCTCCTTGGCGGTGGCGAACTCCGAGAGGTAGGCCGAGCCCAGCGTGCCACCGCAGTCGTAGTTCTTGGTCGCCTTGGCCTTCGGCTTCTGCATCCCGCTCTCGAAGGACACCCGCGCGTGGAGCGAGCCGACCTCCTCGACGCCGTCCTTGCAGTTGGGACCGAGCTCCGCGGCGGTGAGGGTGGCCGCGTCGAGCGGACCGGCAGCGAGCGCGACGGCGAGCAGGGCAGGGGTCATGAGGGCCTCGAGGACAGCGAGAGAGGCGGCGTCTTACCCCACCCCGGCCGCCACCGCGCCGGAGACGCCTTCGGGCACACCGGCGAGCAGCCGCGGCACGTCGCGCACGAAGGTGTGCTGGTGGGTGAAGTGCTTGGTGGAGCTCGGGATGCCCGCCTCGAAGGTGCTGCCGTTCGCCAGGTGGAAGGTGAGCACGTAGGCGTTCTCGGTGACGCGGGTGATGTCCGAGCGGGCAATCGCTTGCACGCCGGTGGTCTCGAGCAGCGGCTTGAAGGCGCCGCGCTTGGCGCTGAAGACGAGCAGCCGCTGGTTGGTGAGCGCGAGGAAGAGCGCGGTGCTCGTCGATTCCGGCTCGGTCATCGCGTACGCCTGCTGCTGCAGCTGCTCGCCGGGCTGGAGCAGCTCCGCCACCTTCGCGGAGAGGAAGCGGTCACCGTCGGTCTGCTGGGCCGGCGGGCCCACCGAGATGGGGATGAGCGCCTCGCGCGCCTGGCGGGCCCGGCTGATGCGCCGCCGCGCCCACGACCACGCCGCCATGCCGGCGAGGATGAGCCACAGCGAGTAGCCGAAGGCATAGTCGAACGCCGAGATGGAATAGGGCGGCAGCGGGGTCGGCAGCGCCCCCGTCGACTGCAGCCGCTGCACCTCCGCGGCGTCGGGCCACTCGAAGTAGCGGTGCTTTCCTTCTTCTGCCGCTGGGCGGAGCACGTAGCCGTCGTCGCGCACGTAGACGCCTGCGAAGACGAAGAGCTTGCTCGTCTTGTGCGCGAGGCAGAGCGCCTCGCCAGCCGGCCCCGTCGCGGAGACCGGGGTGATGCAGTCGATCGACTCGTCCCACCCGAACATCAACTTGCCCATGACGTGACCCCCGCGCTGGCTTCTGGCACGGACAGGTCACCCGCCGCCCCGAAATCGGCTCACACCTTCGGTGTTGCGCGCTGCCACCGGGAGGTCGGATCCGCGCCTACACGCGCTGCAAATTCGCGCCAACGCGGGAAGGCCGTGTCATGCTGCTGCGACTCACTTTCAAAGTCCCTCGTCGAAGACGCGAGCGCGGGACACGAAACTGCTGGGCCCAAGGGGATTCCGTGCACAACTTCACCTCGCTGCGACTCGCAGTTCTCGTCTCCGTTGCGTTGCTGGCCGGCTGCAATGCCGGTGGCGACGGGAGCTCGGGTGGCGGCAGCGGCTCTGATGGCGGCGGCTCTGCGGCCTCGGGTGGCGGATCCGGATCGTCGGGTGGTGGCTCTGCTTCTTCCGGCGGCGGCTCGTCCTCGTCGGGTGGCGGCTCTGCTTCTTCCGGTGGCGGCTCGTCCTCGTCGGGCGGCGGCACTGCGTCGTCGGGTGGCGGCTCGTCCTCGTCGGGTGGCGGCTCTGCTTCTTCCGGTGGCGGCTCGTCCTCGTCGGGTGGCGGCACCGCGTCGTCGGGTGGCGGCACGGCGTCCTCGGGCGGCGGCACGGCGTCCTCGGGGGGCGGCACGGCGTCCTCGGGGGGCGGCACGGCGTCCTCGGGCGGCGGCACG
>JAIBBQ010000137.1 GCA_019694595.1 Myxococcaceae bacterium | reverse complement strand
GCTCGCCCAGTCGCTGGGGGTGCTCGGCCAGCCGGGCAAGCTGCAGCTGCAGAAGGTGGCCAGCATCGCGGCCAACGCCGCGGGCGGGACCCTGGTCGACCCGGAAGGGAACACCTGGACCAAGCCCGGCGACGTGGCGTGCTCGGGGCCGGGCACCTCGGGCAACGTCCGCTACTACCTGCCCGGCGGCGGATACCCGGGCGAGCGCTACGCCGCGGTGGACCCCAAGACGGGCGGCATCCAGCTCCTGGTGTGGAACACGGGCTCGGGCGGCGGCGCGCCTCGCATCTCGCTCTTCTCCATTCACTGCGGCCAGGCGGAGAGCCTGCTGGGCTCGCTGGACCTGACCGCGAGCACCACGCCGTCGACCGCGGAAGTGCCGTTCGGCTTCTTCGACCTCCTGGCGCGCGTCGACCCGCAGGGGCGCTTCTGCACCCCGGCGCTCAGCGGCTACCTGTGCTTCCAGGGCGGGGCGAGCCTCACGGCGACGCAGGTGCTCAGCGCCTCCGCGGTGCGTGCGCAGCTGGTGGGGGCCAGCGTCGACTGGACGAAGGTGGTCCCCGAGGCGACCAAGACGATGACCGAGACGGCGGCGGTGGTGGGCGCCACCACCTTCTCGAGCGACGGCACGCTGTACGCGGTCTTCGAGGTGGAGCTCGCCGAGCCCGGGGGTGTGCAGGTGCTGCGGGTGAAGTGGGTGCTGGAGAAATCGCCTCAGGGCGTCATCGTGGCGCGCTTCGGCCCCGAGGCGACCTCGCAGCGCGGGGCGTTCGCCGCCCAGCTCGCGGTGCGCAAGACGCTGGGCCGGGTGGGCAACCTGGCGGTCGACGAGGCGCGCGGCGTGCTGCTCGCCTACCCGCGCGCGGGCCAGCGCTTCGAGTACTCGAAGTTCGTGATGCGCTCCATCTTCGACGGGGTGGGCGCGGCCACCTGGCGCCTCAGGGCCGACGCCGGCGCGGCGAACGACCAGCCCGGCCACCTCGAGCTCTCGCAGGTCTTCGAGCAGTCCATCGGCAACCCGGGCAACCCCATCCAGGTGGTGATGCAGCAGGCGCCCGACGGCGGCGTGCTCTTCGCGAGCGCCGCGGGCATCTTCCGCCTCGCCTACGACAGCGACGACGTGGACATGGACGAGGACGGCCTCACCGCCGCCGAGGAGCGGATGCTCGGCTCCTCCGACTATTCGCAGGACAGCGACGGGAAGGGCGTGCGCGACGGCGTGGAGGTGAAGCTCTACGGCTCGAACCCCGCCTCGGGCGCCGACGACGCCGCGCACCTGCGGGTGCCCGAAGGCAACGTGGAGTACGCGGCCTCGACGCTCATCCGCGAGAAGCTCGACGTCGAGGTGCAGCGCCAGACGTGGCCATCGAGCTGGCTGTGCGGCATGGGCACCTGCACCGACCGCGACGGCAAGAAGGTGCTCACCGGCGCGCCGCTCAACGGGCCGTTCGTCACCGAAGACGGCGTGCACGCGCTGTCCAACACCGGCAGCGAGATTCGCCGCTACGCGCTGCCGTCGGGCACCGCGGAGACTGTGGCCAAGGTGAGCGACCTGTCCGCGCTCATCGGCTCCGCCACCGGGCTGGAGCCGATTCCCGGCAAGGGCAGCCGCGTCTTCATGGTCGGCGACGGCCGGGTCATCGCCTTCGGCGACGGGCCGGCGCAGGTGGTGTTCGACCTCGTGCAGGAGCAGTGCAAGTCGAAGCTGGGCACCTGCGGGCCGCCGCTGCTCGACACCACGGTCTACCTCGCCGACACCTACAACACGCTGCAGCCCATCGGGTTCGACCCCGTCATCGACCGGCTGCTGGTGCTCGCGGTGGGCAACTTCGACCAGTTCCTGCTCGCGGTCGCGCCCGGCAAGCCGCCGGTGGCACTGGCGCGCGGCAAGGACCTGCCCGTGTACCTGCTCGACACCGGGAGCGGGCAGTACTTCAGCGCGGCGGTCCCCTCGGTGATGACGCCGCTGGCCACGGGCGACCTGTGGTCCTTCTACGAGGGCGCGCTCGGCTACGTCTCGGGCGACTACCAGCCGTACGCCGGCTCGCGCACCGACTACGTGGGCGGCTCCTGGGGCCGCGGGTTCGACGACTCGCTCTACACCACCACCAGCGCGGGCCCGGCGGCGCGCGGGCTCTTCGAGCTGGTGCGCATGGAAGACCGCATCGACCCCGGCGACGTGCTGCTCTTCGCGGGCCCGAGCTCGCTCGACGTCACCAGCTTCCAGCCGTCGCTGACCAAGCGCGGGCCGTACCTCTACCGGGTGGGTCGCCGCGGTGGCACCATCGCGTTCTTCGACAAGGTGGGCCGCGAAGGCGTCTTCTCGGCGCTCACCGCGGTGCGCGGCATGGGCGTGGCGAGCGACGGGCGCATCTGCGCCGCGGGCCTCGACGGGAAGCTGACCGAGCTGTTCGACCCCGACGCCGCGCACGTGCCGCAGCGGATCCGCACGCTGGGCGCCGTCACCGGCGCGGTGGACTGCCTCTATTCCTCCGACGGCCTGCTCCACGTGCTGACCGAGTCGCCCACCACCATCTCGGTGCTCGACTCGCGCCAGCAGCTGGTGACGCCCACGGTGCACCCGGTGACCGGGCTGTCGACCCCTACGCGCTTCGTGCGCCTGAGCGACGGCAGCTACCTGGTGGCCGACGCCGCCGGGCCGCTGGGGTGCGTGGGGGCGACCGGGGGCGCGGCGACGGTGGGAAAGCTCTCGGTCGCGGGCCTGACGCTCGGCAGCGACGGGAAGCTCTACCTGCTCGACCGGTCCACGGGTGAGCTGCTGTCGGTGGACCCCGCCGCCGCGTGCAGCGCCAGTGCAGCACCCACCCCGCTCAGCGTCGACGTCAAGAAGCTGATGGCGCTGACCGGCCGCAGCGCCAGCGCCAACTTCCCGTGGGTGGTGGCGAACCTCGCGCAGCGCCCCGACGGGCGGCTCCTGGTGATGCCCGCGCGCTCGCGCCTGACGCCCGACACCAGCGGCAACCCGATCAACGACCCGACGTACCTCTTCTTCGTCGACCCGGCGGACAAGAGCGTGCAGGTCTCGCACCTGGAGTTCGACACCGCGAGCGCGCCGTCGGCGATGGTGCTGGTGCCCGGCGGAACGTGGCGCGACCCCTGGGGCCCGGGGAGTGCGGGCTCGGGCGGCGGCGCCGGCACGGGCGGGGGCAGCGGCAGCAGCGGCGGCGGCGCGGGGACCGGCGGCGGCGCGGGCGGTGGTGGAGCCTGCGGCTGCGGCGCGATGCCGGGCGCCGCGATGCTGGCGGCGCTGGCCTTGCTCGCCGTGGTGCGGCGCCGCCCGGCGCGCGCGGGGTGAGGCGAATGCCCGGATCCGACGCCAGGCCGGCCGGCTTCCTCGACGCGGTGCGCGACGCGATGCTGGCCGTCGACCGGGCGGGCGTGGTGCTGGAAGCCAACGCCCTGGCGGAGGCGCTCTTCGGCGCGCCCCGCTCGGAGCTCGTGGGGCGCGGCGTCGAGCTGCTGTTTCCGGACGCGCAGCTCCGCGCGCAGCTGGAGCGCGGCGCCGCGGCGCGGCTCACCGTTCGTGCGCGGCGCAAGGACGGCAGCGGCTTTCCCGCGGAGCTGTCACTGGGCGCGCTGGTCCAAGGCGGGCCCGGCGAGGCGCTGCTGGCGATTCGCGACGTCTCGGGTCGCGCGGCCCTCGTCGATCCTTCCCAGGCGCTGCTCGAGTCGACGCCCGACGCGGTGGTGGTGAGCGGCAGCGATGGGAAGCTGCTGCGGGTCAACGACCAGGCGGAGCGGCTCTTCGGGTACCGGCGCGAGGAGCTCATCGGCCAGCACATGCGGATGCTGCTCCCCGAGCGAATGCGCGACGAGTACGTGGCGCGCCGCACCCGCTACCTCGAGCGCCCCCAGCCCAGCGCGGTGGCCTCCGCCGACGAGATGTACTGCCTGCGGAAGGACGGCTCGGAGTTCCCGGTGGAGATCAGCGTGGCTCCGCTGGTCACCGAGCAGGGCGTGCTCGTCTCGGCGTCGATCCGCGACATCACGGCCCGCAAGACCGCGGAAGGGGCCCTGGCCAAGCTCGCGGCCATCGTGGAGTCGGCGAACGACGCCATCATCGGGCTGGGGGTGGCGGGCACCATCGACATCTGGAACCCGGCCGCCGAGCGGCTCTACGGGTTCAAGCGCGAGGAGGTGCTCGGCCGCCGCAAGGTGGACATCGTGCCCGTGGAGCTGCAGGCGGAGAGCACGGGCAACCACCAGCGGGTGCTTCGCGGAGAGCGGGTGGAGCCCTTCGAGACCGTGCGCCTGGCCAAGGACGGCAGCCGGCGCGAGGTGAGCATCTCCATCTCTTCCATTCGAAGCCGCACCGGGGAAATCGTCGGCGTCGCCGGCATCCACACCGACCTACGGCCGCGCAGGCAGGCGGAGGCCGCCCGGGCGAGCCTGGAGGCCGAGCGCAAGGCGCGCAGCGAGGCCGAGGAAGCGAGCGAGATGAAGAGCAGCTTCATGGGCCTCATCTCCCACGAGATCCGCAGCCCGCTCGCCGCGCTCGACGTCAACCTGCGGGTGCTGGTGGGCCCACTCCAGGGCTCACTGTCGCCCGAACAGCGGCGAGCGTTCGGCGCCATCGAACGCTCGTCGAAGCGCCTGGCACGCCTGGTCGAATCCGTGCTCGAGCACAGCCGCCTGGAGAGCAAGCGGGTGCGGCTGGACCTGGCACCGCTCGACCTGGCGGCGATGTTCGACGGGCTGCTCGCCGAGCTGTCCCCCGAGGCCGAGGCCAAGGGGCTGCGCTGCTCGGCGACGGCGCCGGTGCTCACGCGCACGTTGGTGAGCGACGGCACGCTGGTGCGGCTCATGCTTCACAACCTGCTGATGAACGCGATTCGCTACACCGAGCAGGGCGCGGTGCTGCTCTCGGTGGAAGAGACGCCCGCGGCCCATCGCTTCAGTGTGCGCGACACCGGGGTGGGCATCGCGCCCGAGAACCACCAGCGCATCTTCGAGCCCTTCGAGCAGCTCGAGCCCATCGCCCACAAGCACCGCCCGGGCGTGGGGCTGGGGCTCACCCTGGTGAAGCGCATCGCCACCGCGCTGGGCGGCCACATCGAGCTGCGCTCGGCGCTGGGCGCAGGCAGCACCTTCACGCTGGTGTTGCCGGTCCGTCAGCCGCAGTAGTGCCGCACGGCGTTGAGGAGCTCGTCCAGGTCGGGCGGCTTCTTGAGGAAGGCGGCCACGCCGCGCACCGACACCGGGGCGGCGGACACCATCACCACGGGGATCTGCGCCAGCGCGGGGTTCTGCGCCAGCGCGCCCAGCAGCTGGTGCCCGTTCATGGTGGGCATCATCAGGTCGGTGAAGATGACGCCCGGCGAGGGAATCACCGCGAGCAGCTCGAGCGCGTCCTTCCCGTTCGACGCGGTGAAGACCTCGTACCCCGAGGCGGCGATGAGCTGCTGCAGCCCTTCGCGGAAGTCGCGTTCATCGTCGACGATCAACACGGGCTTCATGGAGAGGCACCTTAGCGCGCTTCCAGGCGGCGTTTTCACACATGGGAGCACCCTGGAGCCGTTTTTCCTCGCCGCTGCGGCGGCTGAAGACCTGCCCCGGCGATGGTCGTTGCAGGGTCCCGGGCCCGCCCGTAGCGTCGTTCGATGCTCTACCTGTCGCTGAAGCTGGTGCATTTCGTCTTCATGGGCACGTGGTTCGGCTCGAGCGTCTTCGCGCTGCGCGACATCAAGTCCGCGCTCGCCGCCGGGCCCGCCCACTTCTCGCTCCTGCGCGGGCGCATGCTGGTGGTCGGGCGCCTGGCGATGCTGAGCGGCGCGCTGACGCTGTTGTCGGGCGTGGGCCTCATCTTCGCGCTGGGCGGCTTCGCTGCGGTGCCCAAGGCCATTCACGTCGGGCTGCTCACCGGGCTCGCCACCGCCATCGTCGGCGGCGCGGGCGTGGGGCGTACCTGGCAGGCCATCGACCAGCGCCTGGAGGCGGGCGGCGACGCCGCGGCGGTGGCGCCCCTGGTCAAGCGCATCGCCATGCTGTCCGGCATCTTCCACCTGCTGTGGGTGGTGAGCTTGGTGCTGATGGTGTTCCGCGGCGCCATCGGCTGACACCGCCGAACCCGCGCACCTCGTCGGCGCGTGTGCTGCGTGCGGGGCTCCGGCACCGCACGGCTCGAGGCCGGGTCCGGTCAGGTCAGGTCAGGTCCGACCGGGACAGTCGGAGGCGACCTCGACGGAGTCAGAGATGCGACAGCAGGGTGCTGCATTCGGCAACACTGCCTGTCACACTGGACATACAGAGGCGTGTGTTTGCCTTTGTGGGCGCGCAATGGTTGCGTTCGTGGGGCATCACGCCACGCGGGCCGTCAATCGCGTGGCGGGGCTTGCGCCGATGACCGCCGGAACGGGGGTTGCAATTCGTCGTTCCGCGCATGGACGACGAGGCTCTCAAGGAGTTCGTGATCGAAGGTCGCGAAGGCCTCGATCAGCTGGACCGCGAATTCCTCGCGCTCGAGGCCGACCCGACGGCGACCGGTCACATCGCGATCGTCTTCCGCACGTTCCACACCATCAAGGGCTCCGCCGGTTTTCTGGGGCTGGGGCGGCTGGAGAAGCTGGCCCACGCCGCCGAGAACGTGCTGGTCGAGCTGCGCGACGGTCGCGCGCAGTTCACCCGCGACCTGGCGACGTGCCTGCTCGCGGTGGTCGATCGGCTGCGGCAGTCGCTCACGACGCTCGAAGCGTCGGGGGTGGAAGGCAGCGAGGCCCACGACGATCTCATCGCCTGGCTCGGCCGCATCCAGGGCGCGGAGCGGGGCGCGCCGGAGGGCCAGACCGCTCCGGCCACCTTGCCCCGGGCGAGCGCCCCGCCGAACGCCGCGCCGAGCGTCGCACCGAGCGCGGAGACGGTGTCACCGGCGGCCGCGGCGCGCCCCGTTCCGACCGCGCCAGCAGCGGTCGCTCCCGCCGAACACGCCACGGTCGCCGAGAGCAACGTGCGAGTCGACGTCGGCCTGCTCGACCGGCTGATGAACATCGTGGGCGAGCTGGTGCTGGTGCGGAACCAGATCGTCCAGTTCGGCACCCACCGTGAGGACCCGGCCTTCGCCGGCGCGGCGCAGCGCCTCAACCTCATCACCACCGAGCTGCAAGAGCAGGTGATGAAGACACGCATGCAACCCATCGGCAGCGTCTGGTCGAAGCTGCCCCGCGTGGTGAGGGACCTCGCGATCGCCTGCGGGAAGCAGGTGCGAGTGGAGATGCGGGGCAAGGAGACCGAGCTCGACCGCACGATTCTCGACGCCATCAAGGACCCGCTCACCCACATCGTCCGCAATGCGGTGGACCACGGGCTCGAATCGCCGCAGGCGCGCGTCGACGCGAAGAAGCCGCGCACCGGCACCCTGGTGCTGCGCGGGTACCACGAAGGCGGCCAGGTGATCGTCGAGGTGAGCGACGACGGAGCGGGCCTCGACCTGAACGCCATTCGCCGCCGTGCCATCGAGCGCCGGCTGGTCACCGAGGAAGGCGCGGCACGGCTGACTGCCTTCGAGCTCGGCCAGCTCGTCTTCCTGCCCGGGTTCTCCACCGCCGCGAAGGTCACCAACCTCTCCGGCCGCGGCGTCGGCATGGATGTCGTCAAGTCGAACGTCGAGCGCATCGGCGGCACCGTCGACCTGCACAGCCAGCCCGGACAGGGCACCACGGTGCAGATCCGCATCCCGCTGACCCTGGCCATCGTGCCTGCGCTGGTGGTTCACGACGCTGGCCAGCGCTTCGCCATTCCGCAGGCGAACCTGGTGGAGCTGGTCCACCTGGAGGCGGACTCTGGCGCACCGGGCATCGAGTACGTGCGCGAGGCGCCGGTGGTCCGTCTGCGCGGGCAGCTGGTGCCCATCGTGACCCTGCGGGCGCTGTTCGGCGCCGCCCCCCGCCGGCTCGACGCCGCGCACGGGCCGATCAACCTGGTCATCTTGCAGGCCAACGACCGGCGCTTCGCGCTGGTGGTGGACGAGATCCGCGACACCCAGGAGATCGTCGTCAAGCCGCTGGGCAAGGAACTCAAGGCGCTGTCCACCTTCGCCGGGGCCACCATCATGGGCGATGGAAAGGTGGCGTTGATCCTCGACGTGGTCGGGCTCGCGCAGCAGTCGGGCCTCGCCCGCGCCCGCGGCGAGCGCGCGGCGGCCCAGGTGCCGGGCGCTCCCAGCGGTCAGGTCCACGAGGTCGAAGGGTCCGAGCACCAGACGCTCCTGCTCTTCACGGTGGGCGGCGGCAGCACCCTGGCCGTGCCGCTCGCCAGGGTGGCCCGCCTGGAAGACGTCCATCGCGAGCGGTTCGAGCGCTCGGGCGACCGGTGGGTGGTGCAGTCCCGCGGAGAGCTGCTGCCGATCATCTCCCTCGTCGGGCCGACCACGGCGACGCCCGCGGAGCTGCCCGTCACCGCGCCGGTCATCGTCCACTCGAGCGGGACCCGCAGCATCGGCTTCCTGGTGGGCAGCATCGTGGACGTGGTGAACGCCGCGGTGGCGGCGGAGCGCTGCAACGAGCGGCGCGGGCTGAAGGGCGCGACCGTGGTGCACGGGCGGGTGACCGACCTCCTCGACGTCGACGCCGTCATCGCCGAGCAGGCCCCTTGGTTCGAACGGGAGGCAGACGCATGAACACCGAGACCGAAACCGTGAGGCAGCTGTGCACCTTCACCGTCGACGGGCTGTTGTTCGGCCTCGACGTGACGGCGGTGCAGGAAGTGCTGCGCCCGCAGGAGATGACGCCGGTCCCCCTGGCGCCCGAGGTGGTGCGTGGGCTCATCAACCTCCGCGGGCAGATCGTCACCGCGCTCGACCTGCGGCGACGGCTCGGGCTGGGGCTCGCGCCCCGGGACCAGCCGGCGATGAACGTGGTGGTGCGACACGACGAAGGCGTGGTCAGCCTGCTCGTCGACGAGATCGGCGACGTGATCGAGGTCGACGAGGCCACCGCCGAACCGCTGCCCGAGACGCTCCTCGCCGACGCGCGCGCGCTGATCGACGGGGTGTACCAGCTCCCGGAGCGGCTCCTGCTGGTCCTCGACGCCAGACGCACCTCCGCGGCGCCCGCAGTGGAACCCGACCGAAAGGACACCCCATGAACCGCAGCGAGCAGACCCCTTCTCCCCGAGCGATGAAGCGCCTCAACGGAGCCCACGGCCACCAGGCCGCGACCGGGCTCGAGCACCCGGCCACGGCGCGCGTGGTGCCGCTGTCCGCGGTGGGCGCCCGCGCGGCGTCCCCGACCGGGCGAGAGGTGACCTTCGACCCCGAAGAGATCCTGGTCACCAAGACCGACCTGTCCGGGCACATCACCTACGCCAACGACGTCTTCCTGCGCATCGCGGGCTACTCGGAAGCCGAGACGCTCGGCCAGCCCCACAGCTTCATCCGCCACCCGGACATGCCGCGGGGGGTGTTCAAGCTGCTGTGGGACACCCTCAAGGAAGGCCGGGAGATCTTCGCCTTCGTGGTGAACCTGGCGAAGAGCGGGGACCACTACTGGGTGCTGGCCCACGTCACCCCGACCTTCGACGACGGAGGCCGGCCGATCGGCTACCACTCGAACCGCCGCTACGCCGAGCGCGGACAGATCGAGAAGATCCGCGCCATCTACGACCGCATGCTGGCCGAGGAGCGCCGGCACACCCGCAGGCCCGACGCGGCCGCGGCCGGCCAGCGGGTGCTCGAGCAGCTGCTCGCCGAGCAGCACCAGACCTACGAGGAATTCATCTTCTCGCTCTGAAGGAGCCCGCCATGACCGTTCACGCCATCGAGATTCCGACGTCGAAGAAGGCCCGCCGTGGCCCCCTGGGCCGAGACGAGCGGGCGGAGCTCGCGCTGTACCGCGAGTGGCTGCCCAAGATCGCCGCCCTGTGCGCGGAGGCCGCGCGCGGCAACCTCGAGCCCCGGCTGCAGGGCTGCGACGCCGGCGGCGTGGTGGGGACCATCGTCCACGGCCTCAACCACATGCTCGACATCACCGACGCCTTCGTCCGCGAGTCCAAGGCGGCCCTGGCGGCGGCGAGCGAAGGCCGCCACCACCGGCGCATTCTCCAGCGGGGGCTCCACGGCACCTTCCGGCAAGCGAGCGGGCTCATCAACCGCACCGGCGAGGTGATGAAGGACCAGGCCTCGGCGATGAAGGACAGCCTCTCGGCCATCACCGCCAACGCCGAGCATCTGAACGCGGCGTCGGCGGGCCTGTCGGAGCTCAGCCAGCAGATGAGCGCCAACGCCGAGGAGACCTCGGCGCAGGCGACCACGGTCTCCAGCGCGGCGGAGCAGGTGAGCGCGAACGTGCAGACGGTCGCCGCCGGCACGGAAGAGATGACCGCGAGCATCCGGGAGATCGCCAAGAACGCCGCCGAAGCGACCAGGGTGGCCCGCGACGCGGTGTCGATCGCCGCGACCACCAACGCCACGGTCACCAAGCTCGGCGAGAGCAGCAGCGAGGTCGGCAAGGTGATCAAGGTCATCACCTCCATCGCGCAGCAGACCAAGCTGCTGGCGCTCAACGCCACCATCGAGGCCGCGCGCGCCGGCGAGGCCGGCAAGGGCTTCGCGGTGGTCGCCAACGAGGTGAAGGAGCTGGCGAAGGAGACCGCCAAGGCCACCGAGGACATCAGCCAGAAGATCGAGGCGATCCAGACGGACACCGCCGGAGCGGTGACCGCCATCGCGAAGATCGGCACCATCATCGACCAGATCAACGACATCCAGACGACGATCGCGGGCGCGGTCGAAGAGCAGACGGCGACCACCAACGAGATCAGCCGCAGCGTCGCCGAAGGCGCCAAGGGCACCAACGAGATCGCCAAGAACATCACCGGGGTCGCGCAGGCCGCGCGGGACACCTCGGAAGGCACCGCCAAGACGCTCAAGGCGGCCGACGAGCTCAAGCGCATGGCGACCGAGCTCCAGCGGCTGGTCTCGAAGTACCGGCTCGGCAACTGACCCCTTTCCCCCAGAAGGTGACCCATGAAGGCACTCGTCGTCGACGACTCGCGCGCGATCCGCATCATCTTGAGGAAGGCCCTGGCGGTCGAAGGCTTCGAGGTGCTGGAGGCCGCCGACGGTCGCCAGGCGCTCGCCGAGCTGAGCAAGTCCGGCCCCATCGACCTCGCGCTGGTCGACTGGAACATGCCGATCATGAATGGCTACGAGCTGATCAAGGAAGTGCGGGCCAAGCCCGACCTCGACCGCATGGCCATCATGATGGTCACCACCGAGACCGAGGCGGCGCAGGTGCAGCGGGCGCTCGAGGCCGGCGCGAACGAGTACGTGATGAAGCCGGTCACCCCCGACGTGCTCAAGGAGAAGCTGCTGTTGCTGGGCTTCGCCAAGGAATGACCATGCGACCGGTCCGGGTGCTGATCGTCGACGACTCACGGGTCATCCGCCGGCTGGTGGCGGACGTGCTGTCCACCGAGCAAGACATCGCGGTGGTGGGCATGGCCGACTCGGCCGCGGCGGCGCTCTCGCAGATCGAGGCGCTCCAGCCCGACCTGGTCACCCTGGACGTGGAGATGCCGGACCGCAGCGGGCTGGACGCGCTGGTCGACATCCGCGCGCGCGCCCCCCGGCTCCCGGTCATCATGTTCAGCTCGCTCACGCAGCGCGCCGCGGCCACCACGCTCGACGCGCTGGCGCGCGGGGCGACCGACTACGTCACCAAGCCCGCCAACACCGGCGACCGCGCGGCGTCGATCGCGCTGGTCCGCGCGCAGCTGGTGCCCAAGATCCGCGCGCTGGCGGGGCCCACCGTGCGCGCCCGCGCCACGGCCCCCGCCCCCTCGCTCTCGGCCGGCGGCACGTCGCCCCAGCGGGTCGAGGTCGTCGTGGTCGGCTGCTCCACCGGCGGTCCGAACGCGCTGTCCGAGGTCTTCCGGAACCTGCCGCGCAAGCTCGACGTGCCGGTCCTGGTGGTCCAGCACATGCCGCCGCTCTTCACCCAGCTGCTCGCGGAGCGGCTGGGCAAGACCTGCCCGCTGCGCGTCTGCGAAGCCTCCGACGGCCAGCGGGTCGAGGCAGGCCAGGTGTACGTCGCCCCGGGCAATCACCACCTGGAGCTCGAGCGCGACCCGGCCGGCGTGGTGGTGCGGACGCACCAGGGGCCGCACGAGAACTCCTGCCGGCCGGCGGTCGACGTGCTCTTCCGGTCGGCCGCCGCGGTCCACGGAGGTCACGTGCTGGCGGTGGTGCTCACCGGCATGGGGCAAGACGGGCTGCGCGGCTGCGAGCGTCTGCGCGCGGCCGGTGCCCAGGTGCTGGTGCAGGACGAGGCGACCTCGGTGGTCTGGGGCATGCCGGGGTTCGTGGCGCAGGCAGGCCTCGCCGACGACGTGCTGCCGCTGGGCGACCTCGCCGCCGCGATCACCCGCCGGGTGCGCGGTGGCGAGCGGGCGACGCCGAGCTTCCCGGCCGACGCCTGCCCGGAGGTGCGCCATGTCGGTTAGCCAGGCAGACGCCCAGTTCGTCAGGGAGGTGGTGGAGCGCCGCTCGGCCATTCACCTCGACGCGTGCAAGGACTACCTCATCGAGACCCGCCTGGAGCGTCTCGCCACGGATCGGGGCTTCGGGACGGTGGCGGCGCTGGTGCAGCAGGCGCGGCAGCTCGGCCAGGGCGCACTGCACGTGCAGATCGTCGAAGCCATCACCACCCACGAGACGCTCTTCTTCCGCGACGTCCACCCCTTCGAGGCGCTGCGGGCCACCATCTTGCCGGCGCTCATCGAAGCGCGCCGCCAGCGGCGGGAGCTCACGCTCTGGTCGGCGGCCTGCTCGTCGGGCCAGGAGGCGTACAGCCTGGCGATGCTGGTGCTGGAGCATTTCCCCGAGGTGCAGGGCTGGCCGGTGCGCATCCTGGCGACCGACCTCTCGGCGGCGGTGCTGGAGCAGGCCAAGCGGGCGCGCTTCACCCAGCTGGAGGTCAACCGCGGGCTGCCGGCGGCGCTCCTGGTGAAGTACTTCCGGCGGCAGGGCGCCCACTGGACCCCGTCGGACGCGGTACGGCGGCTGGTCGAGTTCCGGCAGTTGAACCTGATCGACGACACGTGGGCGCTCCCGGCCTCGCCCGACGTGGTGATGCTCCGCAACGTCCTCATCTACTTCGAGACCGAGGCCAAGCAGCGCATCCTCGAGCGCGTGCGCCAGGTCATGGCCGCCGACGGGAGCCTGCTGCTTGGGTCCGCGGAGACCGTGTTCGGCCTCTCACCAGGCTGGACCCAGAAGCACGCCAACCGAGCCGTCTACTACCAGGTGCTCCGATGAACGCACTCAGCCGACTGCCGTCGCGAAGCGAGATCGCAGAAGTGGTGGAATCGGTGATGGTCACCCTGCTTTCCGGCAGCTCGACGCCGGAGAGCGACGGCCTGGCCGACGGGCCCGGGCCCAGCGAAGCGTGGATGGGCGCGGTGACGGTCAGTGGACCGTTCGACGGGCTCATCGTCTTGCGCGGAAGCCGGGCCTTCGCGCAGCGCCTGTTCCGGCAGCTGGTGCGGCCGAAGGGAGGCGTGTCCGACGACGAGGCCCGCGATCTGTTCGGCGAGCTCACCAACGTGCTGGGCGGCAACATCAAGGCGCTCTTCAGCGCGTCGCTCGACGCCACCTGCCAGCTCTCCCTTCCGGTGGTCACGGCCGATCCACCGTCGGTGCACGGCAAGCAGCTGCTCGATTCCTGGTTCGTGGTCGGCGGTGACCGGGTGCAGCTGTCGGTGTTCGACACCGGGCGCAACGACGGGCCGGGCCGAGGTGGCCCATGAAGCTGCTCCTGATCGAGACCAACGAGCCGGAGTCGGTGCGGCTGTCGAGCTTCCTCGCGGGCTGCGGCCACCAGCCGGTGGTGGCCACCAACGACTTCGCCGCCTGCAGCGCCTTCGCGAGCCAGGCGCTCCCGGTCGTGCTGCTGTGCACCCGGGGCTTTCCCGACGGCGGCGTGCGCCTGCTCAAGCAGCTGCGCGCGCTGGAGCGCAGCGCCCACCCCTACGTGATGCTGCTGGGGACCGACCTCACCGAGCCACAGCTCATCCAGGCGTACGACGCCGGCGCCAACGACGATCTGCGGCCCCCGTTCTCGCTCCCGCTGCTGGCCGCGCGCCTGCGCGCGACGGAGACGTGGCTGGCGCACCTGGAGAAGACCGCAGCGAAGGCGAAGCCGGCGCCGGTGGCACCCAAGCCCGAGCCGGTGGTGGTGGTGCCGAAGGGGCCGCCCCCGTCTCCCGTGCTGCAGGCGGCCGCGACCCAGACCTGGAGGAGCCTGGCGAGCACGTTCCAGTCCGCGGCGAGCCAGTTCCTGACCTTGCCGGTGGGGCTGACCGAGCCTTCGGCGGTCTGCGCGCCGCTGGCCCATGCGTGCGCCATCACGCTGTCCAACGCCCAGCTCCAGCTCGAGATCCGCATCGCGGTCGGCATCGACGCGCGGACCGCGAGCGACCTCGCGATGCACGTCTTCGGGGCGGAAGGCGACGGGCTGGCGCTGGACCTGCTCAAGGAGCTGTCGAACCTGCTCATGGGAAAGACGAAGACCGGGCTCGGCGGGGAGTCACTGTCCTTCGCCGGCGGGCTTCCGGAAGAGATCTCGGTGGAGCAGCTGGCGCGGCCTCCGGTCACCTTCAACGTGCAGGACACGTTCGCGCTCTCGCTCAACGAGCACGCGATGCTGGTGCACGTGGGCATTCGCTCGAAGGCGAACTCCATGGTCGTGCCAGCCGAGATGCGCGAAGGCATGGTGCTCGCGAAGGACCTCTTCAACCTGCGTGGGTTGCTGCTGGTCCCCGGAGGGACCCGGCTGTCGACGCACATGGTCGACAAGCTGAGAGGCGTGCTGGAAGCGAAGGCGAGAGTGGAGGTGATGGCCCCGTGAGCGACCACCCGATGGACACCGTGGGTGCCGAGATGCCGCCGAAGCGTTCCCTGCTCGTGGTGGGCTCCGAGGCGCGGCGCTGGGTGAACGAGCCCGACGGCGCCATGCCCGGGGGGCTGCGGTGGCACCTGACGGCCGTCGACACCGCGGCCGAGGTGCAGCAGGCGCTGAGCACCGGGGCCTTCGACGTGGCGGCGATCGACGTCAGGCCCGGAGCGACGCTGTGGGAATCGCTCATGGCGGCACCGTCGCCGGCCCTGATGGCGATCCGCAGCGCGGGCGAGTTCCTGCCTCCGGGGCTCAACTGGGTCGACCGGAAGGCGAGCCGGACCTCGCTGGTGCGTGAAGCGAACCGGACGTTGCAGCTGCAGCGGTTGCTGTCGGCACCGGCGCTGGCGCGGCTGCTGGGTGCGCGGGAGCAGCTGCCGGCGGTCCCGGCCGTGTACCTCCGGGTGCTCGAGCTCACGTCCCGGCCGGACACCAGCGCCGCGGACATCGCGGAGGCGGTCGAGGCCGACCCCGGGCTCTCGATCCAGGTGCTGCACCTGGTGAACTCCGCGTTCTTCGGGCTCGCCCAGCGGACCACGTCGATCCAGCACGCCGTCGCCTACCTCGGGGTGGAGATGATCAAGGGGTTGATCCTCACCTCGCACGTGCTGGATGCGCTCAAGCAGGTGGACCAGAAGGGCCTCTCGGTCGAGGTGTTCCAGACCTACGCGCTGCGCGTGGCCCGCCTGGCGCGACGCTTCGTCCGCAACCCGGCCCTGTCCGACGAGATCTTCACCGCCGCGGTGCTCCACGACATCGGCAAGCTGCTCCTGGCGCTCAAGCACCCGGCGGCGTTCCAGGAGACGGTGCGGAAGGTGTCGGAAGACGGGGCCAACGAGAAGCAGGTGGAACGCGAGGCCTTCGGAGCGACGCACTCGGAGCTCGGGGCCTATTTCCTGTCGGGCTGGGGCATTCCCTTCCAGGTGGTGGAGTGCGTGGCGTACCACCACGACCCGGAGAACGTGCACGGCGAGTCCAAGGAGATCCTGGCGGTGGTCCACGGGGCGGACGCGCTGCTGGGCATCGAGAGCCTCAAGGAACCCGCTGGCCGCCTCAACGAAGCCTTCCTGGAAGAAGCGGGGTTCAAGGCCGAGCTGCCCCGCTGGCGCGAGCTCGCCCGGAAGCACGCCTGACGCTCGGCCAGCTGCCCGCCCGGTGGTGACGCATCGCACCTGCGGTCGGCCGGTCGCCCGTGACCTGTGGCCCCGAGCCGCCCCACCGAGGCCGCGGCGATCCTCGCGAATCTGCTGGGCCCGGCGGTGCGCGCGGCGCTTGCAACACGCTGGCGCCCATGGACCTCTCCTTCATCGGCAGTGACCCGGCCCCTGGCCGCGACCAGCTCGCTTCCTCGGAGACCGAGCTCGACCAGGCCGAGCTGTCGCTCCAGGAGCACCACCAGAAGCTCGAAGCGCGGCGCAAGGCGCTCGACGCGGCGCTGGCGGGCGCCAAGTCGTCGGAGGAGGACGGCCCGCTGCGGACCTTCGCCAGCGACGCGCGGCTGCCGGCGGTCGCGGTGCAGCACCCCTTCGACGAGGCGCAGGCCGCGCGGGCCAAGGCGGTGGCGGCGCGGCGCAAGGCGACCCGGGTCATCGCCGAGCGGCTGGCGAGCTTCGAGCTCGAGCTCGGCCACGTGGAGCAGCAGCTCGCCGAGGCCCAGGCCGCCGAGCGCGCCCACGCCGAAGCCCGGCGCCTCGAGGCCGCCC
>JAIBBQ010000136.1 GCA_019694595.1 Myxococcaceae bacterium | reverse complement strand
CGGGCGCTGGTGGCGGGATGGGCGCCGGTGGCGGCGCGGGCGCCGGTGGCGGCGCGGGCACCGGTGGCGGGACGGGCGCCGGTGGCGGCGGCGGCGCAGGTGGCGCGGCAGGCGGCACCGCGGGCGGGACTGGTGGTGGCAGCTCCGGTGCGGGAGGTGGCGACGGGGCGGCGCTGTCGTTCGACACCTCGGGCTGTGGCTGCGGCACCGGCACGACGGGACCGGGCGCCGTGCTGGCTCTCGGCATCGCGCTGTGGCGCCGGCGGCGGGCGCGCGCCCTGAAGGCGAGTGCACCTCGATGATCGCCCTGTCCTCGGTCCTCACGCTGGCCCTGGTGGCCCAGGCGGGAGACGCCGCCACGACCGAGACGGCGGCCGATGACCTCGGGCGCGGCCGCTTCTCGCTGACCTACGGAGCGTCGCTGCGCTCCTCGTCGCTCGCCGCCACGGCAGCGCCAGGGGTCTCGGTCGGCGGCTTCTCCCCGTCGGCGCTGCGGTTCCAGGGGCAGTACCTCTTCGGCCGCTCGCCGTTCGGCGTGGCGGCCGACGTGGCGGGGGACTGGTACGTCGCGCGCCAGACGGGCTGCGCCGCTGCCTGCGCCACCGTTCCGCTGGCCGGCGTGCGCGCGTGGGGCGCCGCCGCAGCCCGCTGGAGCCCGGTGGAGCACCTCTCCGGCGAGCTGACCGTCGGCTACGGGTACGGCGCGGTGCCCACCATCACCGCCGCGTCGGGGACCCCGGCGGCGACGGCCGCCACCCACCACGGGCCGATCGCCGGCCTGACGGTGGGCTTCGACAGTGCGCTCTTCGAGGCGCGGGCCTCGGTGCGGGCGATGCCGAGAGCGCTGGGGGCCTCGGTCGCTCCGCTGGGCGGCGTCGGCCTGACGCAGTGGGCGCTCGGCCTCGAGCTCGGGGCCGGTGGGCTGGTGGCCCTGTCGACCCGCTGGGCGGCGGTCGCTTCCTACGAGTTCGAGAGCACCACCGCGTCGGGTGCGCTGGCGCTCGACCAGCAGACCCACCGCTTCGGCATCGGGGTCCGCATGCTGCTCGAAGCGCCCTCCGTCGAAGGGGCGCCCGTGGTGCCGCCGCCGGCCCTGGTCCACGGCCACCTGGTGCGGATCGACGCGCAGGGCGCACGGCCCGCAGCGGGCGCCACGGTCCGCGTGGGCGCGAGCGAGGCGATCACCGACGCCCTGGGCGCCTTCCGGGTGGAGGTCACCACCTTCGGCCCCCTCGAGGTCAGCGTCGCCGCGGCCGACGGCTACCCCGCTGCCTCGGCACAGCTCACGGTCACCCCCGGCGGCGATCACGAGGTGGAGCTGCAGTCGAGGCGGCCGAGCGGGCCGGGCTCGATCCGTGGCCGGCTCACGACGCCGACCAAGGGTGCCAAGGTCGCGGTGCCGGGCGGCACGGTCCGGCGGCCTGGCCAGGAGCCGATCTCCTGCGGAGACGACGGCACCTTCCTCATCGCCCAGGCGGGCCCCGGGCCGGTGGCGATCGCGGTCAGCGCGCCGGGCTTCGTCACCCGCGAAGAGGTGATCTCGGTCCCTCCGGAGCAGGAGGTCGCGGTGGAGCTCGAGCTGGTGCCCGAGAAGGCGCGACTCCCGGCAGTGATTCGCGGGTTCGTTCGCACCGCCAGCGGCAAGCTGCCGGCCGCGTGGGTCGAGGTGGTGGAGACCAAGCAACGGCAACGCGTGGGCAGCGGCGGGGCCTTCTCGGTCCTGGTCCCGGGCGGGCGCTACACGGTCCGCTTCGAGGCGGAAGGCTTCGTCACCCAGACGCACCAGGTGCAGGTCGCCGACGGCGACCAGTCGATCTTCCACATCGACCTCCAGCCCGTGCAGCGTTGAGTTGGCGCTCGCGCAGGTTGGACTAACCTGTGGAGCGGGCCGTTTCCCCGTTCCGACGATCCCGTGGCCATCGCGAGAAGGCGCCTCCACCTGCTGCTGCTGCTGGCGCTCTCGTGTGGCCAGTGCCGGGAGCGTGCCCCGAAGCCCAGGCCACTGGGCACCCTGTCCGGGCGAGTGACCCTGACCCGCCCGGGGGAAGCGCCCGTCGAGCTGTCGTCGGGTCCGGTCTTCGAAGGCGACCGGCTGAGCACGGCCCCCGGCAGCACCGCGACGCTGGTGGCCGAGGGCGGGCAGACCCTGATCCTCGCGGAGGCGACGAACTTCCGGCTCTCGGGTGGCCCCGGAGACCTGCGCGCGGAGCTGCTCGAGGGCGAGGTCACCGCCAGGGGCGTGAAGCTCACCATCTTGAGCGCGTACGGCGAGACGTCGCTGGGAGAAGGCACCGGCGCGCGCGTCGCAGTGACCCGCGACGGCATCGTGGTGCACGTGCTCGACGGCGAGATCGCGGTGGTCGACACCAAGGGCAACCGCACCCGGGCCACCGCCGGCCAGGAGCTCAAGGTCTCGCTGCTCGGGGCGGAGATCATCGCCCCCCCTGCCCCGGTCGCGCCCACGCCGCCCACCGAGCTGCAGGGCCCGCTGCAGTTCCACCTGCTCAGCCGCAAGGGCGTCACCCTGGTGCGGCCGCTCGGCAGCCCCAAGTTCAAGGCGGCTCCCGCTGGCGAGAGCGCCTTGCCGCTGGACACGACCTTCAAGCTGATGCCCGGTGCGCTCGCCACGCTCACCGCCGACGGCCTCGAGGTGCGTCCCGAAGCCGGCGCCTCGGGCGTGGTGCACCTGGCCAAGCAGGCCGACGGGACCGCGAAGACCGCCCTTCGCCTCGAAGGTGCGGGCGCGCAGGTCGCACTCGGCGGAGACCGGCCGGGGACGCTGGCGCTCGAGCTCGGAGGGCAGCTGGTCGAGGTGCGCAGCCGGAGCGAGGCGGCGTTCAAGGCGGCGCCCACCCGCTCGGGCGCGAACCTCGAGGTCCAGCTGGGCACCGTCTCCGTCTCGGCGGGCGGCCGCGAGGAGCAGCTCGGCGCCGGCCAGACGCTGTCGGTGGGCAAGGCGGGAATGTCGGTGGGCCGCCGCCCTCGCCCGGCGCTGGTGCTGAGCGGCGGTCGCAGAGCGCAGGTCTTCACCGCGAGCCCCATCGACGTCGGCCTGGGCTGGCCGGCCGGGAACGACGGCGCCCAGGTGCAGGTCGCCGCCGACGCAGCGTTCAGCCAGGTGCTGCTGCGGGGCCGGGTCAGCGGAACCATGGTGGTGCTCCGCAGTCCGCCGCCGGGTGGTGAGCTGCACTGGCGCGTGCTCGGCGAGGACGGGGCGCCGCGCCACGAAGGCCACGCGCGGTTCGGGCGCGACAAGAGCACCCGCGGCGCCAACGAGAGCCTCGACAGCGAGGTGGCCGACTCCGGCCTGACGGCGACGGTGCACTTCCAGAGCGCGGTCCCCCGCCTCATCTTCACGTACCCGTCGGTGCCGGAAGCGAAGCGCTACCGCCTCATGGTCTACCCGACCTCGAACCTGAGCCGGCCGGTGTTCGACCAGCAGGTGACGGGCACCCGCTGCCCCGCGGAGCCGGGTACCATCCCGGAAGGGAGCTACGTCTGGCACGCGGCCCCCCTGGACGCGGCGGGGAACGAGCTGGCGGGTGGGCGAATGAACAAGCTGGAGATCGTCTACGACAACTCGATGACCAGCCTGGAGATCGCCGAGCCGGCGCCGGGCGCGTCGATCACCGGCGCCACCATGCGGGTGGCGGGGGTCGCTCCCGCCGGCGCGTCGCTCAGCGTCAACGGCACCGAGGTCCCCACCGACGGCAAGGGGCGCTTCTCGGCGCAGGTCCCGGTGGCCAGTCAGTCGATCTTCGAGCTGTCGACGGCGGGCGGGGTGGCCTACTGGGTGCGCACGCTGCGAGCGGCGCGATGAGCGAGCAAGGGCCCGACGGCGAGGAGCTGTCGGCGACGCTGCTGTCCGACTCCGGAGGCAAGGCCAAGGCCCCGGGTGGGCCGCCGCCGAACGATCCGCTGCCGGGCTCGATCCTCGGCGACTACGTGGTCGAGCAGGCGGTCGCCTGGGGTGGCATGGGCATCGTCTACCGCGCCGCCCACCGCGTCCTCGGCCGGAAGGTGGCGGTCAAGGTGCTGCGGCCCACGCACGCCAACGACCCCGAGCTCACCCACCGCTTCCTCAAGGAAGCGCAGGCGCTCTCCTCGCTGCGCCACCGCGGGATCGTCGACATCATCAACTTCGGCGACCTGCCCGATGGCCGCCAGTACATGGTGATGGAGCTGCTCGAAGGCGAGTCGCTCGAGGCCACCTTGAAGAAGGTTGGCCGCCTGCCGCTGCTGGAGGCGCTCACCCTGGCCGATCAGATCCTCGATGCGCTGTCCGCCGCGCACAGCGCCGGGGTGGTGCACCGCGACCTCAAGCCGGGCAACGTCTTCCTCGTCGAGGAGAACCAGGGCGCCCGCTACGCCAAGCTGGTCGACTTCGGCCTCGCGCGCATGGCCCCGCTCGACGCGCTCAACAACCCGAATGGCCGCGCCTCGATGGCGCTGGTGGGCACCCCGCTCTACCTGGCGCCCGAGCAGGCGACCGGCCAGGCGACCACGCCCCGCACCGACCTGTACTCCTTCGGCGTGGTGCTCTTCGAGCTGGTGAGCGGGAAGCCGCCGTTCAGCGCGTTCTCGGTGGTGGAGCTGCTCAACGCGCACATCTCCAAGCCGGCGCCGCGCCTCTCGTCGCGGGTGGAAGGCGTGCCGCCGGAGCTCGATGCGCTGGTCGCCTCGCTCCTGGAGAAGCTGCCCGAGCACCGGCCGGCCTCGGCGGAAGAGGCCCGTGCGCCGCTGCGGCAGCTCCTGCACCGGCTGCAGTACGAGGGCGCCTCGGTGCTGGGCGGCCCGCTGGCGCCGCTGCGCGCCACCCCGCCGTCGTCACCCGGGGCGTATCGCAGCCCGGCGAGAACCCGCTCGTACAAGGTGCCCATCGCCGTGGGCGCGTTCGTGCTGGCCGCGCTGGGCGGGTGGGCGCTGAGCTCTCGCCGGAGCCAGCCGGCGAACGACGAGGTGCCGGCCGTGGTCCCGGCGGGCCCGGGGCCGGAGCAGGTGGTGCCCGCGGTGGTCGTGCCCACGCCTCCGGTGCTGCCAGCCACGCCGGACGCGGGCGCCGAGGCCGAGGTCGACGCGGGAGCCGCGGTGAGTCCGGTCACCAAGGTGCCGCGAGCCCGGACCGGCCCCCTCACCCAGCAGGACATCCGCGCGGCGGAGGCCCCCATCGCCGGCCGCATCAAGCGCTGCCTGGAAAAGCACCGGGCCGATCTGCCGGGCGCCAAGGGCACGCTGGTGGTGAAGGTGGTGGTGAGCCAGGAAGGAGCGGTCACCTCGGCCGCCGCGGTCACCGCCGGGCTCGACGGCACCGCGCTGGGCTCGTGTCTGATCACCGAGGTGAAGACGCTCAGGTTCCGCAAGCAGCCGGTGGCCGACCTCGTGATCAACCTGCCGTTCGGCTACGAGGCCGTCGAGGGAGCGCCGGGCCAGTGAAGCTCCGCGCGGCGCTCCTCGCCCTCGCCGCGACGTGGCTCGGATGTCCCTCGAGCGGGCAGAGCGCCGACGGCGGACCGCTGGAGCCCGACGCAGGCCTCGACGGAGGGACCGACGCCGGCACCGACGGCGGCACCTTCGACGCAGGCAGCGACGCCGGCGCGCCGGACCTCGAGCGTTGCCCGCGCGGCAGCACCCTGGTGGTGGAGACCCCCGACGCCGGCTGGGCGCGCGCGGGCACCGTGTTCTCGACCAGCCTGTACCAGCCGACCGACCTGCCGGAGCGCCCCGCCAACTGGGTCGACCTGCTGCGGCCCACCACCCTGTCGGTGCGGGTCACGGTGGCCGACACGGTGCCCATCGCCAACTGTCGGGTGCACTGGGTCGCGGACGCCGGCCACGGCTGGCTCTTCCCCGACGGGCCGTCGACCTCCGACGATGGCCGCGTGCGTGCGGTGTGGACCGCCGGTCCGCTCGAGGCGCAGCAGGTCTCGGCGAGCATCACCACCGACGACGGGCCACAGCAGGTGGTGATCCGCGGCGCAGCGCTGCCGCACGCGAGCCGCGCGAGCTCGGTGCACCTCTTCTACGCGGTGCCCGAGCGGTGGTCGCAGTTCAGCGTCGACGTGACGCCGCTCACCTTCCCCACCACCACGTACTACGCGGCGGCTGGCTTCGCGGGAGGCTACCTGGGTTTCCAGAACCGCGGTCCCAGCGTGAACCCTCCGGTGAGCGACAAGTGGGTGCTCTTCTCGGTGTGGGACGTGCCCTCGGGCAACGCCCAGCTCCTCGACGCAGGGCCGATGACCTGCGAGGGCTTCGCCGGCGAAGGCACCGGCCGCAAGTGCTGGCTGACCTACGACTGGCAGGTGGGTGGCACGTACCGCTTCGAAGTAGCGGCGGCGCTGGGCCCCACCTTCACCGACTACACGGCGTACTTCACCGACCTCGACGGCGGCACCCGCACCGCGCTGGCGAGCCTGCGCCACATGGCGAAGGTGGCCGACTGGAGCACTTACGGGTTCATCGAGGACTGGTACGCCCAGGGCCCGTCGTGCCTCGAGACCGAGGCGCGCACCGCGGCGTTCGGCAACGTGCGCTACCAGACCGACGCCGGGTGGAAGGCGGTGCGCCGGGCGACCTTCGGGCGCTCGTACAACGAGTGGCACGACGAGATCTGCGCCAACTACGCGTACGGGGTCGACGGCGATCGCTTCCTCTGGAGCACCGGTGGCGGCGAGCGCGTGAGCCGGCCGCTCTTGCGCACCGACGTGCAGGCGCCGGTCGTCACCCTGCCCTGAGGGCGCGTCGCCTGGTACCTTGGCCCGTCATGTGCCGCGCCTCCATCGCTGCGCTGGTTCTGCTCGCGGCGGGCTGCTGGCCTGCGCTGCCGTCGTCGACCGAGGGCTTCGCCTGCCGCACGGACGCCGACTGCCGCGGTGAGCTGCGGTGCGCGTCGGGCCAGTGCCGCGCGCCGGCGGACGGCGACGCGGGGGCCGACGCCGGACCTGCGACCGACGGCGGGCAGACGGACGGAGGCCTTCGCGACGGTGGCCTCCAGGACGGCGGGCTCCAGTACGGGTTCGATGGCGGCGCCTGTGCAGCCAGCGGCGCGTTCCCCAACCAGGTGACCAACGGGACCTTCGAGACCGACACCTCGGGCTGGGAAGGGTACCCGGCGCCGTCCGACGCCCAGCTCACCCGCACCTCGCCGGGCCTCCTCGGCAGCGGCGCCGCGCGGGCCGACCGCACCAGCGCCGCCACCGAGTTCGGCATCAACGACAAGCCGAACTGGATCTCCAGCACCACCGGCCCCGGCAAGACGGTGTGCGTGCTCGCCTGGGCGCGCGGGCAGGACCCCAGCGGGAAGCTGCGGCTCCGGGTGCGCGAGTACACCGCGGGCGGCTCGCAGACCGGCCCCACGCGCACCTCGATCCTGGAGAGCGCCGACGGCCAGTGGCACCCGCTGGCGACCGACGTGGTGCTCTCGGGGCCCGCGGGCAGCAAGCTCGACCTGCAGGTGGAGATCATCGACCCCTCGCAGAGCACCGCGTGGCTCGAGGTCGACGAGGTCTCGATGCGCCAGCTGCCCTGAGGCCCAGCGGCTACGAAGCCCGCGCTCCAGCTGTCACGACTGCCTGACGAGCGGCCCGGCGGCGCTCAGCGCCAACCACCCAGGGTTCCTCACGTTTCTCGTTGGCCATCGCGTTGCACTGGCTCCCCTCACCTCGGAGGGTCACCGTGCTCGCACCCCAGCGCCTCACGTTCCTCGCCATCGCCGTGTCCACCGCGCTCGGCAGCGCCTGTGGCCTGCCGGAGCTCGACCTGCGCAGCGACGCCGAACAGGAAGCGGTCACGTCCACGCGGGTGACCGCCGCCGCCGACACCTACGTCCGTTCCGGGAAGTACGCGGACCAGAACTTCGGGAGCGCGAAGGCGGTGGCGGTGGTGCAGAAGACCGCGGGGACCACGCTCCAGGGCTACCTGCGCTTCACCGTGCCGGCCTCGGGCCCGCTGACGCGCGCGCGGCTGCGGCTCCAGGTGACGTCCGCGAGCAGCGACGCCGCCGACGTGTACCTCACCAGCAGCGCGTGGACCGAAGCGGGGCTCACGTCCCTCAACCGCCCTCCTCCGACGGGAGCGCCGATCGCCACGGTGCGCGCCGCCGCGCTCGGTCCGCTCGAGGTGGAGCTCACCGGCCACGTGGTGCCGGGCAGCAGCCTCGCCCTGCTGCTGGTCCCCCGCTCGGCCGACGCGTTCTCCTTCACCTCGAAGGAGTCGGGCGCGGGGCCCGAGCTGCTGCTCGAGGTCGGCGGAGCGATCGCCGACGCGGGCCGTGACGTAGGTGTGCCGCCGGGCAACGACGCCGGCACGGTGCGGCCGCCCGACGCAGGCACGCCCCTGATCGATGCAGGCACTCCGGTGTTCGACGCGGGCACGCCGCGGACCGACGCAGGTGCGTTCGACGCCGGCGTCGGCGTGATCCCCGTGCCGTCCGACTGCCTCAACCGCACCACGGTGAGCGCGCTCACCGGTGCGTCCACCAGCGCCTACGGCGGCGCGCCGGCCAACGGCTCCACGGTCGACGCGCGCGGCGCCTCGTGGACCCTGGGCGACGCCTGGCTGGCCACGCCCAAGGCGTCGAAGAACGTCTGCTGGCTCGGCGGGAAGCTCGAGCTCACCGTCGACGACACCGCGCTGAGCGCGTCGACCTGCAGCAGCCTGGGCTACGGGGCTCCGGTGGTGCCGCGCTGCGCGTGGGGAGAGATCTGGCACCACAACGGCGGCTTCACGCTCAAGTACGACAACGCGGGGTGGATCTTCGACTCGGTCGCCATTCACCACGTGGGCGACGCGTTCAACCTCTCCACCGGCGCGCAGGACATCACCATCCGCAACGCCCACCTGTCCGACGTGCGCGACGACTGCGTGCAGAACGACGACATGCACGCGGTCACCGTGCAGGACTCCTTCCTCGACGGTTGCTACGTCGGCTTCTCGGCGCGCGCCACCGCCGGGGTGACGCCCAACGACGGCCACGCCAACGTGGAGTCGATCCACGACAACCTCATCTGGGTGAAGCCGATGTTCTCCGTCTACAAGGGCGACGCGCCCGGCAACGGGCAGATCATCAAGTGGGAGAAGACCAACCCCCAGCTCGCGCCGCACCTGGTCTTCAAGAACAACGTGGTCCGCGTCGGCAAGCTGCCGTTCCAGACCGGCACCAGCGGCGAGGACTTCTACTTCCCGCCCGACACCGACTTCGCCGGCAACACCCTGGTGTGGGACGGCGCCGGGCCGGTGCCGGCGTCGCTGTCCGCCTGGTTCAACGCCGCCCACGGCAGCACCGTCACCACCAACCTCGCCACCTGGGACGCGGCGGTCGCCAGCTGGAAGGCCGCCCACCCCGGCGTGAAGTAGGCCTCAGGCGAGCGTGCCGTAGCCGTTGATCTTCGCCGAGTCGGCCGGGTAGCTGCGCCGGTTCACCCCGTCGGAGGCGTTGCCTTCGATGGTGTCGATCCAGAGCTGGCCGCCCTTCGAGTACACGCGCTCCACCAGGCCCACGTGGTCGGCCTTGCCGCCGCTGCCGTCCCAGCGGAAGGTGACCGCATCGCCCGGCTGGGGGTTCTCCTTCCCCTTCCAGGTGCCTTTGGCCGCGAGCTGGTCGGCGATGCCCTGGGCGGAGGCGGTGTTCACGGTGAGGCCCGCCTTGCGCGCGCAGAAGCTGACGAAGTCGGCGCACCACGGCCCGGCGCCGCGCCCCATCGCGTGGCTGAAGGGGTTCTCGTTGTTCTCGCCTTCGTGGAACCCGAGGTGCGAGCGCGCCTCCTCGAGCACCTGATCGACCGTCGACTGGTCCGCCTTCGGGGCGTTGACGCCCATCGAAGCATCGAGCGCGGGATCTCCGGCAGGGATGAAGCTCGAGACCTCGGGGCTCGGGAGCGGGTTCTTCAGCATCCAGTACCCCGGCGGGAGCGAGACCCCTTCGAGGCTGCCCCAGGTCTGCTGGCCGACGATGCCGTCGACCACCAGGCCGTTCTGCTTCTGGTACTGGCGCACCGCGCGATCGGTGGCCGCATCGAAGGTGCCCGACGCCGGCCCGGGCAACAGACCGCGCTCGATGAGCTTCGACTGCAGCTGCGTCACCTCCGGACCCGAGGAGCCGAGCTCCACCCGGCTGTGGGCGGCGACCGTGCCCGAACCTTCGCGGACCGGACCGGGCGGGAGCGGCGTGGTGTTGACGACCTTGGGGGCGACTCGAGGCGACATGGCGGACCTTTCGAAGCGCCCGGGTCATCGGCGCTCACCCTGGCTCCCGAAGCACGCGCCGTACCGACCTCGCCGCCGTGTCGCTCCGGGGAGATGGCCGCCCGGGACTGTCACGTCGGAGGCGACAGCGTCGCGCGCCGCGGGGCAGCTGCGCCCGCCAACCCGGCGCCATCGCGAGCGCGAAGGCTGAGCCGCGAACTTGCAGTGTGGGTGCGTGAAACACACCGCCGGCACATCGGCGGCTCACACTTTCCCGGAGGACCCCATGGCGTCGCGCATCGGAGGCATCAGCACCCCGCAGAGCATCTGGACTGGCCGCACCGCAGGCCCGGTGCAGATCAACAACGGCCAACGCTTCAAGGATCTGCAGGCCTTCGAGGACTTCGTCACCGCGGGGTGGAAGGACCTCCAGGGGAAGCCGCTCAAGGGAACGCCGGAGGTGATGATCGCCCCCGGCACCAGCTTCACCATCGGCACCTCGAAGGCGCTGGGCGCGGCCGAGTGGCTCGACGGCTTCAACAAGAAGTCGCCCTTCAGCGCCACCAAGAGCGAGCGCGGCATCACGCTCACCGCCAAGCCGTCGGACCAGTGGCACTTCGAGAAGACCGACGTGCTGACGCTGAAGACCGGGCCGATGAACCCCAGGCTGCCGCCGACCCACACCTTCAGCTTCAAGCTGCACGACGGCCTGCGGCTGATGATGGGCTGACGTCGCCTGGTGGATGACGTTTCTGGCGTCATCCGACTCCAGCCAAACGACTGGGCAAACTGGCCCGGGCGCGCTCCTTCTCGAGAACCGAGAACTCTCGGTCACCTCTCCCCAAGGAGCGCACCCATGGCCGTCAGTCCCGTCTCGTCCCGTCTCGATCGCGTCGGCTCGCAAGGCGCGGAGGTCAAGGAGCTCCAGTCGCGGCTGCAGGCGCAGGGCTTCGACCCCGGCCCCGTCGATGGCGACTACGGCCCGCGCACGCGCGCCGCGGTCACCGCCTTCCAGCAGGCTCACGGGCTGGAGGTCGACGGCGTCGCGGGCCCCAAGACCTGGGCCGCGCTCGAGGCGCCGCAAGCGGCGCAGACGCCGCCGGTGGTCGACCCTGTCCCGCCACCGGCGCCCAACGCCGCGCAGGTGCCCCCGGTCGTCGACCCGGTCCCGGCGCCGGCGGCGGCGCCCATCAGCGGTCCGCAGCCCGAGCTCTCGCAGGGCGCCAAGGGCCCGGCCGTGGCGACGCTGCAGCGCGCCCTCGCCGCCGCCGGCGTGGACCCCGGCCCCATCGACGGCGACTTCGGGCCGATGACCGCCTCCGCGGTCCGGCGCTTCCAGTCGGCCCAGGGCCTGGCCGTCGACGGCATCGCCGGGCCGCAGACCTGGCGCGCCCTCGGCGGCGGCAGCTCGCTGTCGCGGCAATCGATGCCCGCCCCGGTGGCGCTCTCGGTGCCCACCGCGCCTCCGGCCAACGACGCCGAGCGCCGGCAGCGGGTGCTCGCCATCGCGCAGGGCGAGGTGGGCACCCGGGAAGCCACCGGCAACAACGACGGGGCGGTGCTCAAGTACCCCGAGTCCTTCGGGCGCGGCTCCGAGGCCTACTGCGCGGACTTCGTGTCTTGGGTGATGAACCAGTCGGGCGGAAACCTGAACCAGGCCAACTGCGACGCGCTCAAGGCCGACCTCGTCTCGCGCGGGCAGTGGAAGGGGAAGAACGCGCCGCAGCCGGGCGACATCGTGCTCTTCAGCTGGAACCAGGACGGCGGGTGCGATCACGTCGGCCTGGTGAAGTCGGTCAACGCCAACGGCACCATCACCACCATCGAAGGCAACACCGACGCCGGCGACGGCCAGGGCGTGTGGGAACGCACGCGCACCCTGGACACCATCGAAGGCTTCGGCAACCCGGTCTGAGCGCTACTTGAGCTCGGGCAGCGGCGCGGAGCTCCCGGCGAACGAGGTCGCCGGGGTCCCCGTGCTCTGGATCGCCGCCAGCAGCACGTCGGTCACCGGCGGCTGCCGCGTCAGCACCACGTGGCGCCCCGGGTTCACCGCGCCGCCCGCCTTGCCCAGCACCAGCGCCGGCAGGTTGTCGACGTTGTGATCGTTGCCGTCGGAGATCTCGCTGGTGAAGTACAGGAAGGTGGAGTCGAGCAGCGGCTTTCCGGTGGCGTCGAGCGTCTGCTTGAGCGCCGTCGCCAGGTACGCGAGCTGCTCGACTTCCCAGGTGTTGATCTTCTGCAGCGCCGCGAGGTCGGCGGCCCCCTGGTAGTGCGAGTACGCGTGGTGGGAGTTCGACAGCCCGAGGAAACCGAACGGCGTGGTGTTCTCGCTGCCGCCGTTCTGCAGCATGTAGGTCACCGCGCGGGTGAGGTCGCACTTGAACGCCATCACCAGCAGGTCGCTCATCGCCTTCGCGGTGTCGCGCAGGTCCACCGGCGTGCCGGGAGCGGCCCCCGGTGCGCACGACTGCCCCTGGCTCATCGCGCCCACCCGCAGCTCGAGGTCGCGCACGCCGGTGAGGTACTCGTCGAGCTTGAGGTTGTCGGCGGCGCCGAGCTGCCCCTTGAGCCGGGTGGCGTCGTCCTTCACCCGGTCGAGGATGCTCAGGCGGTAAGCCTGCTGCTTGGCCGCGGCGCTGGGCGGCATCGACGTGGCCCCGGCCGCGCCGAAGAGGCGGTTGAAGACGTTGAGGGGGTTGGTCTCCTTGGGGTTGGGGGCCGCGCCGCCGGGCCAGGACACGTTGCGCGTGTACGCGCAGCTGTAGCCGCAGTCGCAGTCGCCGGTGTTGGACCCACCCGAGGTCCCCAGCTCCAGCGAGCCGAACTTGGTCTTGCCCTTCATGTACGCGGCGATGACCTGGTCGGCGGTGGTGCCGTTGCTCAGGGTGGTGAGCGACTTGCCCGGGTGCACGCCCGAGAAGGCGCCCGCGGTGCCGGTCGCGTGCGCCCCGTTCGGGTCGTAGACCTTGTTGTTCTGCAGCTTGCTCAGGACCAGCAGGTCGCTCTTGAGCGGCGCGAGCGGCGCGAGGATCGCCGGCAGCGTGTACGTCGCGCCCGACTGCGCCGGCGTCCACTGGTTCATCACCATGCCGCACGGCGCGAACATGAAGATGGCGCGGGTGACGGGCGCGCTCTGCGCGTACGCGCGGGCCGGGAGCATCTGCTCCAGGAGCGGCAGGCTCATCGCGGCGCCCAGCCCGCGCAGCAGGGTGCGGCGGTGCAGCACGAAGCGCGAGCTCATGGAGTCTCCTGACGCATGGTGAAGGGGACGCTGGTGGCGACCAGCTCGACCAGCGCCGAGAGCCGCTGCCCCCGCGCCGCCAGCTGCTGCTCGAGGGTGCTCACGGTGCACGCGTCGCCCGCCGCCAGCTCCCGCCCCAGCGCGTAGGTGAGCATCTTCTGCGTCATGCAGCGGGTGAGCCGGGGGTCGCCCTTGAGCAGCGTGGCCAGCTCCGCGGCGCCGTTGAAGGCCCGGCCGTCGGGCAAGAGCCCCGTGGCGTCGATCGGCTGGGTGGCGTCGGTGGTGCGGAACACGCCGACGGCGTCGAAGTTCTCCAGGCCGAGCCCGATGGGGTCCATCGCGCTGTGGCAGCCGGCGCAGGCCGGGTTCTGGCGGTGGGCCTCGAGGCGCTGGCGCACGGTGACGTTGGTCCCCGACGGCTCGGGGAACTGGCCCACGTTGGCCGGGGGCGGAGGAGGCTCCGCGCACAGCAGCTGCGCCAGCACCCACTTGCCGCGCTTCACCGGCGAGGTGCGGGTGGCGAACGAGGTCAGCGTGAGCAGCCCGGCCTGGCGCAGCACCCCACCCCGCCCCGCCGGCGCGGGAATGCGGGTGAGCGCGGGTCCGGGGCGATCGGGCAGCCCGTAGTGCTGGGCGAGCCGGTCGTTGACGAAGATGAACTGGCCGTCGAGGAGCTCAAGCGCGCTGCGGTCCTCGTGGAGCAGCGCCTGCACGAAGGCCTTCATCTCGCCCTTCATCGCGGTGCGCAGCGCGGCGTCGAAGCCGGGGAAGAGCGCGGGGTCCGGCGTCGCGGTGTCCAGCTTGTCCATCTGCAGCCACTGGGCGGCGAAGTTGTCGAGCATCGCCGAGGCCCGCGGGTCGTTGAGCAACCGGGTCACCTGCGCGGTCAGCACCGCGGGCTGCGCCAGCGTCCCGTCGTCGGCGCGGGCCAGGAGCGTCTCGTCGGGGGTGCTGCTCCAGATGAAGTACGACAGGCGGGCGGCGAGCTCGTGCGGCGCGAGCGCGTGGGCACCGGCCGCCGGGCGCTCGACGCGGAAGAGGAAGTTCGGCGAGACCAGCACCGCCTGCAGCGCGAGCCGCACGCCGACGGAGGCGTCATCGCCCTGCGCGGTGGCGGTGGCGGCGACCGCCATCAGCCGGTCGACCTCGTCGGTGGCCACCGGGCGCCTCCAGGCGCGCCGCGCGAAGCCCTGCACCAGCGTCCGCGCGCAGCCGGCGGTCGCGACCGGGTCGCAGGTGCGCACCTTGGCGCCCGAGAGGCCCGCCGCCACGTCGCGGCTCCAGGCGTCGTTCACCAGGCTCGCCGCCGTCGCCTCGTACTTCTCCACCAGCAGCGGCGAGAGACTCAGGATCGCGGCGACGTTGTTGAAGGTGCCGCCGAAGTCGTCGGGCGGGAAGGCGCTCGCGGGGTGGGTGGTGTCGCCCAGGAGATCGCGGACCGAGTTGTCGTACTCCGCGCGGTTGAGCCGGTGCAGCACCACCGCGCCCGGTGCGCCCTGCGCCGTGCAGGCCGGGCCCGCCTGGCCGCCGCCCGCCGAGGTGCTGGTGCCTCCACCACTGCCTCCACCGGTGCCGAGCCCGGGAAAGCCGGGCATGCCGGGGAGCCCGGGCGTGCCGGGCTGCGCCCCACCCCCGGCCCCGCCGCTCACGCCTGGGCGCACCGGCGCATCGGGCGCGAGGGGGTCTCTCGAGATCTCACCGTCGCACCCGGCGAGGGCAAAGGCCACGACGCAGAGGAGGCGAACGGTGCGCATGACCGTCTCCAGAGCAACGCGCGCACCACTCGCTTCGCTCAGCGATTTCAATGACTTGCAAGTCATCCTCGGGGCAGAAAGGGGGGCGCGCGGGCCTCCCCGCTCGCGCCAGCCGGCCACCTCCTGCGGGTGTCGCCCCTGCCAGGCCCATGGTGAAGTGCGCGCCCTCGTGAGCGAGCTCGAGCGCCCAGCCCTCCCGTCTGCCTGGCAGGGCCTGCGGCTGCGGCTCGGCCTCGAAGGGGTGCGCTGGCCGGTCGATGCGGCCGCGCTGGCGCCGATCAAGCGCACCACCCTGGTGCTCGCCCACACCGACGACGAGATCAACACCTGTGGGCTGCTGAGCCGGCTGCGCGCCGCGGGGAGCGCGCTCGACCTCGTGGTGCTCACCGACGGCGCCGCCAACCCGTGGACCGACCTGCGCGTGGTCGGCGACCGCACCCACTTCGAGTGCCGCACCGAGGAGCTGCGCGCGTCGATGCGCCTGCTGGACATCGGCGACGCGGTGCTCCCGGGCTTCCCCGACGGCGGGCTGGAGAAGCACCTCCCCGCGGCGACCGCGCTCGTCCAGCGGCACCTGGAAGCCAGCCGCCCCGACCTGGTCATCACCTTCGAGCCGTCGGGCATCAACGGCCACCCGGACCACGTGGCGGCCCACCGGGTGACGCGCGACGCGCTGGCGGCGGCGGGCATCTCCGCGGGCCTGGCGATGATCACCCCACCACCGCCCTTCTCGTACGCGCTCGGCAGCCGCTACCGCGCGGGCGAGCGCCCCACCATCGCCACCCTGTCGCTCACCCCCGAGGAGCGCGAGCGCAAGGCCCGCCTGGTCGAGGCGTACCCCTCGCAGGCAAAGACCCTCAAGCTCCTGCTCGGCGGGCTCCCCCCGCGGACCTTCTTCCGTCTGTTCCCCCGGGAGTGGTACCTGTGGCTCCCCGCCGAACGCGCCCTCGCCTGGGCCCGCGCGGCGGAGCTGCCCGGCCCTCCGTGATGCTTCGCCCCTTTCTCTCCCTGCGTGCCACCGCGACGATGCTGGGCCTCGGGCTCCTGGCCGTTCCGGCGGCCGCGCGGGGCGAGTCCGTCGACGAGGGCACCGGGCTCGGCCTGCCGAACCGCGAGCAGCTCGAGGCCGCATCCTTCGACGTGCTGCCGACCGCCGACTCGGCGCACCAGGTGCTCTCCGGCCACTTCCTGTCCGCGCTGGTGCTGATGGAAGAGAACCTGGGCTTCAGCGACCTGGAGCCGGCGCGGGTGAGCCTCACCGGCAACTCGGCGCAGTGGACCCAGTGGCGGCTCGAAGGCCTGCAGCTGACCGACCCGCTCTTCGACGGCGCCGCCGCGTTCCACGTGCCCTGGCCGCTGCTCGGGTCGCTCGGCGTGCTCAACGGCGAATCGGCGCGCACCACGCTCCCGGGGGCCATTCACTTCGACGTCGCGCCCGTCGCCGGCCGGCCGACCGCGGCGGTGATCGCCGCGGCGACCCTGGGCGGCGCGGGCGGCGCCTTCCCGCTCGCCCCGGCCATCGACGCCGCCTTCACCGGCGCC
>JAIBBQ010000378.1 GCA_019694595.1 Myxococcaceae bacterium | reverse complement strand
GCCGGTGCCCGCGCCACCACCCGAGGCGCTGCCGCCGCCGCTCGCGCCGCTCCCCCCGCCGCTCGCCGCCGCGCCCCCGCCGTCGGAGCCGCTGCCACCGCCGCTGCTGCTGCCCCCTCCACCGCCGCAGGCGGTGACCAGCATCAGGGTTGCGATGGAGACGGCCGTGCGCCAGGTGAGCATGTGTTTCCCCGCCGGAAAGTCCGAGGCTGCGTGGTGAGCCGGGAATGGTACGAAGCCCCCTTCTTGGTTCTGCGCCACAGTGGTTCGTTCATGCGCCAGGCCTTGCCCGAGGCGAGTGGCGCGAAAACGACGAAGTTGGCGTCGATTCAGCTAGGGTGGTCCGGTGATTCGCGTGGGGCTCGATCGGCTGCTCGATGCGCGCGGGGGCCGCATGTGGTCGGGCGGCGACGCCATGGCCTGGCATCCCACGCGGGCGGTGCTCGGCCTGACCTTGCCGCGCAGCCTGACCACCGAGAGCCTGGGCCCGCTGGCCTCGCTGGTGGAAAGGCTGGTCCGGGTGCGGCGGGAGCCGCAGGTCCTGGTGCTCGACCTGTCCCGGGTGCTGGGCTCGGGCTGCGACGAGCCGGCGATGGCGAGCTTCCAGCGCTTCGTGGTGGCGCCGCTCGCGCAGCACCCCGCACGCGTGCGGCAGGCCGCGATGGTCGGCGGCGCCGGCCTGTCCCAGTGCGCGCTCATCGGTGCGGTGGTGGCGGCGCGGCCCGACTTTCCCTGGTCGGTGCACCCCCGGCTCGACGTGGCGCTGGCCGCGGTGGCGCCTCAGAGCCCACCGTGGGTGGGCGAGGTGGTGGGGGCGATCAACAGCGAGCTCACCCCGCTGGGGCTGGTGTCCCGGGTCCGGGCGGTCATCGGCGACGACCCCGGCGCGTCGCTGCGCGAGGTGGCGCAGCGGCTGTCGCTCGCGCCGCGGTCGCTGCAGCGTGCGCTCGAGCGCTCGGCGACCTCCTTCCACGACGAGCGCACCGAGGTGCGGCTGGAGCTCGCCGCCAGCCGGCTGACCCGCACCGACGAGAAGGTCTCCGCCATCGCGCGAGAGGCGGGCTACGCCTCGTTGCCGCACTTCCTCACCGTCTTCCGCGCGCGCTTCGACCTCTCTCCGACCCAGTTCCGGGCGCGGCACGCGACCGAGGGACAGGCGTGAGCGCGGCGGTGGCGGGGCGGCCGCTGCTGCGCGGGCTGGCGCTGGCGAACGACTTCGCCGTGCTGCGCGCGCTCCACGGCGAGGCGCTGGTGCAGAAGGTGGTGGCCCGCCTGACGCCCGAGCAGCGCCGGGACTTCGAGACCGGCTTCCTCCCCGCCCGCTGGTACGAGGAAGACGTGCAGGCCCGGCTGGCGGCGGTGGTGCTCGAGGAGCTGGGCGTGCAGCCGGTGGTGCGGCTGGGCGTGGCCATCGTGCGCTACCACGTCAGCCGGACGCAGCGGTTCCTCGCGCGCATCGCGGGCCCGCGGCGGTTGCTCCAGCGCTCGGCGGGGCTGTGGTCGTACTGGCGCGACACCGGCCGGTTGAGCATCGAGCAGCTCGACGAGCGCTCGGCGCGGGTCGCGGTGCTCGACAACCCGACGGTGGCGCGGCCCGGCTACGCGTGGCTCTACGGGGGCGCCTCGGCCTACCTCGTCTACCTCTCCGGAGCGCGGCGGCTGCACCTCCACACCGACAGCGCCGACCCGCTCCGGGTGGTGGCCACGCTGCGCTGGGGCGATGGCCCGGCGGCGGGGCCGGACTTCGTCGACATCGACGCGCAGGTCGAGTCGCTCCCCTAGAGCGCCGGCGAGCCGGTCATCCACCGGCGCAGCAGCGCCTCGGTGCGGCCGCCGAGCGTCGTGCTCGCCTCGTGCGTGGCCACGCTGAGGACCGTGGTGCCTTCGGGCTGGGTCACCTCCGCGGTGCGCGGCGTGGTGAAGGGCGAGAGGCCGACCGCCGCGACGAAGGGCACCCTCGACCCGTCGGTGTGCACCGCGGTCGCTCCGAGCCAGAGCGTCGTCGGGCTCTGGGCGCACCCGCCGAGCTCGAGCCGAGCGCCCTGCGCCTGCAGCGGCAGATCCCCGGACACCACGAAGGCGCGATCCATGCGCAGCAGGTGCAGGCCGCCGCTCTCGTCGGTGACGCAGGCGTCGAGGTGGTCGTAGCCGTCCGCGAAGAGGGCGCCGCCTTCCCGCCCCGGGAGCGGATGCGAGTCGAAGAGGTCGCCGGCGAGCGAGAGCTGCAGCCCTCCCGCGGTGATCGCCCCGCCGCGGTTGCGCTGACCGATGGTGTAGATCTGGTTCACCGACGGAGCGATGAGCGCGAGCCCGAGCACCGTGTTCCCGCTCGCCATGCGCTGGTAGTCGGTGGCGAAGGAGCTGCGCCAGAGCACCTGGCCATCGGTCCCCAGCCGCGCGAGCCAGCCGTCGAGCGCGCCGCCCGGCTGCACCTCGACGCCACCCACCACCACCGTCTGGTCGGCCGCCACCGCCACCGCGCGGGCGCTGGTCGACGTGCCGGCCCGGCCCAGCTCCACCGTCCACAGCGTGGCCTCGGCGTCGTCCAGCCGCCGCACCCAGGCGACCTGCTGACCGGCGGCGTCGGTCACCTGGCCCGCGAGCACCCAGCCGCCGGTGACCCGCGCCGCCGCCCGCACCGCGTCGGCCCCGCCCGCGACGTCGACGGTGGTCGCGTCGTGGCGGAACTGGCCGGTCGCATCCACCCGCCCGTACCAGAGGTCGCTCGTGGCCTCGTCGGGCCTGGCCGCGAAACGAAAGCCCGCCTGCAGGAAGTCGCCGCTGACCGGGTCCACCGCCAGCGCCGCCACCGACTCGCGGCGCTCGGTGCCGATGGTCAGCGGCACCTGACAGGCCGACAGCAGCGCCGCGGCCGCGAGCGCGAGCTCAGCGCGCATCGAGCAGCCTCTGCACCCGGGCGCGCACCAGCTCCGAGGGGTTCTGCGCCACCAGGCGCTTGGCGAGCGCCTCGCCCTGCGCGCGCTGACCGGTCTGGAGCAGCGCCTGGAGCCGCACCAGCGCCGCCTCGAGGGCCAGCGTGCCCGCGGGGAACTGCCGCTCGTAGTCGGCGATGGCCTTGAGCGCACCAGTGGCGTCTCCCGCCTGCAGCCTGCTGCGCGCGGCGTCGAGGGCCGTCAGCTCGAGCGCGAGCGCGTCGGCGTCGTCGGGGTGCGGCTTGCTCCTGGGCCGGGCACGAGGCTCCGGCACCGCAGCGGGAGGGGCCGGCTCCGGGGGCGCCACGACCGCCGGGGCGGGGGCGGGTGGCGGCGGA
>JAIBBQ010000377.1 GCA_019694595.1 Myxococcaceae bacterium | reverse complement strand
CGGCGTCGGGGAGCATCGGCGTCCCGACGGCGGCGGTGGTGGTGGCCACGGGCGGCCGCAGCTGGACGGCGGGGGCCACGGCGCCGGGAGCGCCCGTGGGTGGCCGCGCCGGGGCACGGGGCTGCAGGCCCGGCGGGGCGCTGGCGCGCTGGGTGCCCTGGAGCTCCGCGAAGGACGGGACCTGGGCGCGCCGGTCGAGCTTCACGTCGCGCTCGAGGAGCGAGGGAGTCTCCTCGGGGACCGAGTCGTCGATGGGCCTGGAGAGGGGCGGCTTCTTCTCGTCGGTCACGCGGAGCCCATCTTTTCGGCCGCTGGGGTCCGGCGCAAGGAAAGGTCACCCGAGCGAGCCGTCGAGGTGGCGCACCACCGCGAGCGCGGCCAGCGCCGCCGTCTCCGTCCGCAGCACCCGGGCGCCCAGCGTCACCGCCCGGGCTCCACGCGCGGTGAGCTGCGCGACCTCCTCGCGGGTGAGGCCCCCTTCCGGCCCCACCACCAGCGCCAGCGGCCCTTCGTGGCCGGCCACCGCGGCGCCGAGCGGCAGCGCGCGCTCCTCCTCGTCGAGCACCAGGCCGAGCGCGCCGTCGGGCACCGCCTGGGCCAGGGGCACCGGCCCGCGCAGCGCCGGCACGTCGGCCCGCCCGCACTGCCGCGCGGCTTCCTCGAGGATCTTGGCCCACCGGGCCGTCTTGGCCTCGAGCCGCTCCGACGGCTTCACCACGCAGCGCTCGCTCCAGGCGAGCGAGATGCCCGTCGCGCCGAGCTCGGTCGCCTTCTGGAGCACCAGCTCGAGCTTGTCGGCCTTGGGCATGGCCTGCACCACCCACACCGCGCGCTCGCTCGGAGCCGCCCGCGGCGCCGACAGCTCGAGCTCCAGCGCCTGCTCGCCCACCTGCACCACCTGCGCGGAGAAGGCGTGGCCGTGCCCGTCGAAGACCTCGAGCGGCTCTCCCACGGCCACCCGCAGCACCCGCACCAGGTGGTGGAAGCGGTCGCCCGTCACCTGGTGCCGGCCGCTCGCTGCCTGCGGCCAGTGCAGCCGCTTCATCGCGCGCGCTCGAAGTCGAGGCGGATCCACTCTCCCTCGATGGCGTGGCCGGCCGCGCGCAGGCCCTGGGCGAGGAAGGCGGTCTCCACCTCCGCGCGCTGGTGCACCAGCACGCCGGCGAGCACCAGGCGGCGGCCCACCTTGGGGGCGAGGTGCGGCGCGAGCTGCACCAGCGTGTTGGCGAGGATGTTGGCCAGCACGAGGTCGAACTCGCCGCTCACGCCGTCGAGCGTCGCCTCGCGGAACTCGACGCCTTCGATGCCGTTCTCCTGCGCGCACTCGATGGCGAGCTCCACCGCCACCGGGTCGTTGTCGGTGCCCACGGTGCGCCCGGCGCCGAGCGCCCGCGCGGCCAGCGCCAGCACGCCGGTGCCGGTGCCCACGTCGAGCACGGTGGCCTTCGGGTGCGCGGCGAGGAAGTCGTCGACCGCCTGCAGACACAGCCGGGTGGTGGCGTGGTCGCCGGTGCCGAAGGCCATCTTGGGCTCGATGCGCAGCGCCACCGCACCAGCCGGCGGCGTCTCCCAGGGCGGGCCCACCCACAGCCGGCCCACCCGCACCGGCCGGATGCGCGCGCGCCACTCCGTGCTCCAGTCGCGCACCTCGATGGGCTCGAGCGAGGCGGCCACCGCCTTGAGCCGCGCGCGCGCCGTCTTCAGCGCGGCCTGGGCCTTCGCCTTGGTCTCGAAGGAGCCGATGACCAGCGCCCGCCCCGACTTCGGCTGGCGGATGCCGGGGAGCCCGCCTTCGCCGTCGCGCAGCTCGAGGCCGGCACAGCCGCAGGCGGTGAGGAGCCCCTGGGCGTCGTCCAGGTCTCGCAGGGGCACGTCCAGGGTCACTGCCGTCCAGCTCTCGGTGCGCTTGGCCACGAAGGCGATGCGTATTCCAGAAGCGCGGCGGTGTCCCGCGGTGACAGCGCGACGCGAAGCGGGGCATAAGCGTGGCCGATGCGCTTCGCTCCGATGGTGGCCCTGTGCCTGACCGCGTGCACCGGCCCCGCGGTGACCGACGCCGAGCTGTGCCGCGACGTCATTCGCCGGCTGTGCGCGGCCCCGCGCTGCGCGGAGGTCGACGCGGCCTTCGGGGTGGGCGACACCTGCGAGGCCACGCTGCTCACCCGGTCCGGCTGCGCGGCGGAGACCTTCTCGTTCGCCACGCCCGACCGCAACCGGGTGCTGAGCTGCCGGCTCCCGCTCATCCGCCAGGGCGATCGCCTCGACGCCCACCCGGCCTGCATCGACGTGCTGGAGACGCTCGACCGCTGCCCCGACCTCACCAAGGCGCTGGGAGGCATCCAGTGAGGGCGCTCGCGCTCACCCTGGCGCTGGCGCTCGCGCTGCCGGGCTGCCTCCACGTGGAAGAAGAGACGCGGACCGAGCTGGGCCCGCGCCTCGAGCGCTTCGAGCGGCCCCAGGTGCTCGCAGGCGGGGTGTTCGCGGACGCGAGCGCGGCCTGGCCGACCCTCGAGCTGCGCTTCACCGGCTACGACACCTGCCGCACCGAGGACGTGGAGCGGTACGCGCAGGACACCGTCACCGAGCGGCACGCGCCGGGCGCAGGCGCGGTGCTGTCCACCGGCATCGCCGCCACCCTGGCCGGCGTGGTGCTGCTCGCCGCGAGCCCGGCCTTCTCGGCGGAGCCCGACCGCCAGGTCATCGACGGGGCGGGGCGCTTCGGCCCGGCGCCGCGCCAGTACGCGACGGCCTGGGGCGTGGGCCTGCTGGTCGCCGGCGTGCCCGCGCTCGCCACCGGCCTCATCGGCGTGGTGCGCAGCCGCGATTCGGTGGAGCACGGCACGGTGGAGCAGGTCGTCGCGCAGCACGAGGGCGCCTGTCACCCGCACCCGGTCGACGGGCCGGTGGAGCTGTGGGGCGAAGGTGGCCCGGCCGGCCCGGCGTCGGTTGCCGAGGGCGGCGCGGTGAAGGTGGACGCCGCGGCGCTCACCCGCGAGGTGACGCGGGTCACCTTCCACGGCCGCGAGGCGAGCCTGGGCCCGGAAGCGCGCGCCACGCTGCAGGCCTTCGCGGCGTGCGCCCGGCTGGAGCAGGGCGAGCTCGGCAGCCTCGACGCGGTGCGGGCGGCCCGCATCCTCGAGCGCGCCGACGCCATCCGCGCCTGTCGCACGCTGCGGCCGGGCCTCGGCGCCGAGGAGCTGCCGCGGCTCGAGGAGCTGCTCGGCCGGCGTCGCGCGCTGGGCGAGGTGGGGGCGTCGCGCCCGGGCACCGACGCGCAGACCTTCGAGGAAGCGGTGGCCGCGCGGGCGCCCACCGTGCGCCTCGCCGAAGGCTCGAAGGACCTCGAGGTGCTC
>JAIBBQ010000376.1 GCA_019694595.1 Myxococcaceae bacterium | reverse complement strand
GGTGGCCGCGTCCCTCGCCGCCGGCGCGGAAGGGTCGGTGCCCGCGCCGCGCCCGCGCTGGCCGTTCCTGGTGCTGACGGCCGTGGGCGTGGCCGCGAGCGCAGCGGCGGTCGGCCTCGCCGTCTCTGCCTCGAGCGACTCCCGCGCCGCGCCCCAGCAGCCATACGCGGCCCAGGTGCGCGCGCTCGACACCTCGGCGCGCACCAAGGCGGTGGGTGCGTACGTGGCGGGCGGGAGCGGCGCGGCGGCGCTCACCGGCGCGGCCTTCGGCCTGTGGTGGAGCGCGCCGTGACACCGCAGCCGCAGGGCACGCGCCTCGGGCGCTACCTGCTCACCAGCCGGCTGGCGAGCGGCGGCATGGGCGAGGTGTTCGTCGGGCTGCAGACGGGCCTCGGCGGCTTCTCCAAGCCCATCGCGGTGAAGCTCCTGCTCCCGCACCTGGCGACCGACCCGTCGTCGGTGGAGCGCTTCCTCGCGGAGGCCAAGCTGGCGGCGCAGCTGAACCACTCCAACGTGGTGCAGATCCTCGACGTCGGGGAAGACGACGGCCGCTACTTCATCGCCATGGAGCTGGTGCGCGGGGTGTCGCTGTCGCGCCTGATTCGGGTGGCGCGCGAGGCGGGCCGCTCGCTCGACGCCGCCACGCTGACCCACGTCGCGCGCGGGCTGTGCGACGGGCTCCACCACGCCCACCACCTGGGCGCGGCCGAGGGGCGCCGGGCGGGCCTGGTGCACCGTGACGTGACGCCGCACAACGTGCTCGTGTCTTCGGCGGGAGAGGTGAAGCTCGCCGACTTCGGCATCGCGCGCATCCGCGACCGCGGCGAGGCGCTGCCCACCGGCACCGTCGAAGGGAAGCTCGAGTACCTCGCCCCCGAGCAGCTCGAAGGCCGGCCGGCCGACCTCAGGTCCGACCTCTACTCGGCCGGCGTCACGCTCCACGCGCTGGCGACCCTCGCCTCGCCCTTCGCGAGAGCGACCTCGCAGGCGACGGCGCAGGCGGTGCTCGAGGCCGCGGTGCCGCCGCTCGCGGAGGTCCGCCCGGATCTCCCCCGGGCGCTCACGGACGCCATCGCGCGGGCCATGGCGCGTGACCCGCGGCAACGGTTCGAGTCGGCGCGCGCCTTCCGCGACGCGCTGCCTCCACCGGAGGGCTCGGCGCCGGATGCGCTGGGCGCCCTGGTCCGCGCGCTGTGCGCGAAGGACGTCGGCCAGCTCGAGGAGTCGGCCACCCAGGCGCTCCGGGTGGCCCACCAGACCGCGAGCCTCGAGTCGGCTGCCGGCGCGGCGCTCTCGAGCGGCACCGCGTCGCTCCCCGACGCCGTCGCCGCGCCCCCCCCTCGCTCGCGCCGGCCACTCGCGGCAGTGCTGGCGGGCGCCGCGGTGGCGGCCCTCGGCGCGGCGGCCTACCTCGCGAACACGGCTGCGCCCCCCGGCGCGACACCGGTGACCCCGGTTGAAGAGGCACCGCCCGCGGCAGCGCTCGTCGCGCAGGCGCCCCCCGAGGAGGCTCCGCCGGCTGCGGTGGCACCGGAGCCAGTCCCCGCGCCGGCTGCGGCGCCAGACGAAGCGCCCCCGAAGGCGGCCCGGCCCACGGCGGCCCGCGCCGCGCGCGCCGCCAAGGACGGCACCGCGTACCTCACGGTGGACAGCGAGCCCTGGAGCACGGTGTCCATCGACGGGCGCACCGTGGGGGAGACGCCCATCGCCAGCTTCCCGCTGCCCGCGGGCACGGTGGTGGTCACCTTCGTCACCGGCAGCGGCCAGCGCCAGACGCGGAAGGTGCGGCTCGAGGCGGGCGCCACGAAGCACCTCCGGGTGGACTTCCGATGAGCGGGAACAGGACCCACACCCAGCGCGTCACCGGCTCCAGCGACCACGGACGCAAGGCGGCGACGCCGTCGCCCATCCTCGTCGAGGCGACCCACGGCCCCGGCAAGGGCGCCCGCGCCACGCTGACCCAGGGCACGCTGTTCGTGGGCAGCGGCGAGGGCTGCGACCTCACGCTGGACGACCCCGCGGTGTCGCGGCGCCACGCGCAGCTCGACCTGCTGCCCGGGGCGGTGCACGTGCGCGACCTCGGCAGCCGCAACGGCACGCGCTACCTGGGCGCGAAGGTGGCCGACGCGCGCGTGCCGCTCGGAGGGAGCATCGTGCTCGGGAAGACGACGCTCTCGCTGAGCCCCGCGGTGCAGGCGGCGCTGTCCGAGCGCGAGGTGCTGGGCGGGCTCCACGGCCGCTCGCCCGCGATGCGCCGCCTCTTCGCCGAGCTGGAGCGGCTCGGGCCGACCAGCTCCACGGTGCTGCTCGAAGGCGAGTCGGGCACGGGCAAGGACCTCGCGGCCCGGGCGCTGCACGAGCTGTCGGCGCGGGCGGATCGCCCGTGGGTGGTCTTCGACTGTGCGGCGGTGGCGCCATCGCTCATCGAGTCGGAGCTCTTCGGCCACGCCCGCGGCGCCTTCACCGGCGCGGTGCGGGCCAGGCCCGGGGTCTTCGAGCAGGCCCACGGCGGCACGCTGTTCCTCGACGAGGTCGGCGAGCTGCCGATGGAAGTGCAGCCCCGGTTGCTCCGCGCGCTCGAGCGGCGCGAGGTGAAGCGCGTCGGCGAGGGCGACGTGCGCAAGGTCGACGTGCGGGTGGTGGCCGCGACCCACCGCTCGCTCGAGGCCGAGGTGCGCACCGGCCGCTTCCGCCAGGACCTCTTCTTCCGGCTCGCGGTGGCGATGGTGCGGCTGCCGCCCCTGCGTGAGCGCCCGGAGGACGTGCCGCTCCTCGCGGGCCTCTTCGCCCGGCGCGCGGCCGGCGACGACGTGGAGCTCGGGCCCGCGACGCTGGCGGCGCTCCAGTGCGAAGACTTCCCCGGCAACGTCCGGGAGCTGCGCAACGCGGTGGAGCGGGCGCTGCACCTCGGGGCCACGCGCAGCACCCCGGGCCAGGCCGCGGCGCCGCCCAACTTCCACCAGGCGCGCGAGAAGCTGGTGGACCAGTTCGAGCGCGACTTCGTGAGCTCGCTGCTGCGCCGCCACCACGGCAACGCGACCGCCGCGGCGAAGGCGGCGGGACTTGCCCGCAGCCACTTCTACCGGCTGCTCGACAAGCACGGGCTGCGGCAGTCGCCCGGCGACGCGGACCCGGAGTAGAGCCCTGCGCATGCGCGCCGCTGCCTCGCCGCTGGTCTTCGCCCTCGCGCTCTCGGCGTGTCTGCCCGAGCTTCACGACGTGGAAGGCAAGGCCTGCGACAGCGCGAACCCCTGCCCTTCGCCGCTGACGTGCCAGGCGGGCGTCTGCCGCTCGGGAGCCAGCGGCGGAGGAAGCGGCGGCGGCCAGGGTGGAGCGGGCGGGGGCCGCAGCGGCGGCGGCGGT